>CAMUFS010000050.1 GCA_947088195.1 uncultured Clostridia bacterium | reverse complement strand
ATATTTCGTATAAAGTATACTTATGTACACAAAAAACCCCTTATTTTTAAAGTGATAAGAGGTCTTTAACAATTACATTACATCTTTTATAAGACGCAACACATTTTTATAAGCAATTTTCTCAATCTGCCTTTCTGAGAAGCCTTCTTTTTTTAATTGTTCAAATAATTTTTCCATCTCCGATGGCGACCCTATCTCCAGCTTTCCACTGATGCCATCAAAATCTGTTCCAAGTGCTACAAAATCTTCCCCGCCTAGCTTTATCATATGTCTAATATGGGCAATCAGCCCAGCAATCGTGCTCTCCTCTGTCTTTGCATCCTTCTGTAAAAAAGCACCATAGAAATTCACTCCTGCCACACCGCCAATTTCCGCCAGACTATGTATCATATCATCTGTCAGATTTCTCGGATGAGGACACAGTGCACGCGCATTAGAATGAGAGGCAACCAACGGCTTTTTTGACAGGCGGACTGCATCATAAAAGCCTCCATCGGACAGATGTGAGACATCAATTAACATGCCAAGCTCATTCATATATCTCACAGCCTCACACCCAAAAGTTGTCAGCCCCTTCTCCATAATTGTCCTGTCCTTAGAATTTGGCGCGCCGAAACAATTCTCATAATTCCATGTAAGACTTATCAAACGCACGCCATCCTGATAAAATCTTTGAATGTTGGAAAGCTTTCCCTGCACATGTCTTCCATCCTCTATGGTAAGAAATGCTGACATCTTTCCCTTATGGTGATTTTTCTCCGCCTCTGCCGCACAACCCGCAAATGCAATACAATCTCCATGCCTGTCAAGTGAACGATAGAACAAATCTTTTAAGGATTGATAATATATCTCATCCTCTAGCATCCATTCCCTGCCCTGTGGAGGAAAGAATATAGCAAAAAACTGCCCATACATCCCTGCCTCTTTCATACGGCGAATATCTAGCATACCCTCTGGCATATCATAGATATCCTCCTTCTTCTTTAAAAATCCAAGCTCTAATGTATCACAATGCAAATCTAAATATGGTACCATAAATAAATCCTCTTTTTCTCCTATTCTTATGCGATTTTTATAAAAAGCATACCCTAAAGAACTAACACTTCTTTCACATAAAACCAATCTATCTGCATATACTCTTTACGAGGTGTAGTATTATGAAACAGTTTAAATCATTTATTATCATTGGAATTATTTTTGTGATTATCGCAGGCTCACTTGCCCATTTTCTATATGCTTGGTCTGACAACTCTACTATCGTTGGACTTTTCACACCAATTAACGAATCCATATGGGAACATATGAAATTATTATTTTTCCCAATGTTACTATACTCTCTTATATTAATCTATACATTTAATAAAAAATATCCCTGTATCCTTTCTGCTTTCTGTTTTGGGATTCTATTAGGTACACTGTTAATTCCACTCTTATATTATACCTATACTTCTATTCTTGGCAAAAATATCTTTATTCTGGATCTCAGTATTTTTATTGTAAGTATTTTAATTTCATTTTGGTTTTCTTACAAGTTTTCTCTCTCTTGTAAGCTTAAGCCATATACACCTTTGCTATTAGGACTTGTAGGTATTCTTTTACTATGTTTTCTAATATTTACCTATCATCCTCCCGATCTAAAGTTATTTCATGATCCAACGATCTCTTAATTTACGTGCAGAAAGAATGTATTAAGATAGGCTATTTGTAATTGTAGGCGAATAAGCCATACTCAAGAAGGGGCCTAGCAGAAAATTACCTATGGTCCTCATCTGTTTCACAACAACGAATTTAAATTACCGAAAAAATAGCAGAAGCAAACCATCGGTATCCTCAAGGAACCTATTGAAAAACGTCGGCGCATAATAAGCTTGGGAATTATGCGGTACGTTTCAGCAAAGTCCCTCACGAGCTTAGCGTCCGCTACGTTTTTCACTAAGCAGGAGCGGGGTGACGGAGGATACCGATGGTTTTATTCAGTATAAATAATTTTGAAACTTATATGGTAACAATTACCCCACCATCATTTGCGTACATAGTACTGACACCTGCCGTGTCAAGAATCAGTGTCTCTTTTACGTTTATTTTGGATAATATCATATTCTTCACAAGCTCTGCTCGTTCAGGACAATTACAATGAGAAATCATAAGCCTTTTCTGCTCTGGCTCTCTCACCTCTTTCACCACAATATCAGCCATTCTCGCAAGTGCTTTGTTGATTCCCCTCATCTGATCTAATTTACAGATATTTCCATCTGGTGTCGCTCCCATAACAGGCTTAATACTTAAAACATTGGCGATAATTGCCTGAAGATTGGAAAGTCTGCCGTTCTTTTTCAGAGTATCCAGAGTTTCCAGCACAAAATAAGTATTCATCGCCTCAATAAACGCTTCTACCTTCTGCACAATCTCCTCAAAAGCAGCTCCATTGTCCGCAAGCTCCTTCACTTTGTAAGCAATCTGTGTCTCTCCCACCGAGGCAGATCGAGAATTAAAGATATAGACTTTCGTGTCCTTATTCTCCTCCTCAAATAACTTTTTTCCCAAAACAGCACTGTTATAGGAGCCACTTAACTGCTCTGAGAGAGTGACAACAAAAATGCAATCATAACCTCCCTTATATGCCTGCATATAACGCTCTGGGGAAGGACATGCTGATTTTGGACAATTTGGTGAGTCACTCACTTTTTTAATAAAATCTTTCTGATCAAATGTCTCATCATCAATGATCTGATGTTCATCTACCATAAGCGTAAGAGGGATTAGCTCAAACTCTGGCAAATTCTTCATTTCAACGGGAAGCTCCCCACAACTATCCATCACAATCTTATAGTTCATAATACGTTTCCTCCATACACATAGGATACGCAGTGCCATTTTCCTATCCAAATAGCACTGCGATTAATGTAGTTTTCATTACTATATATAATAGCACACAAAACAAGTTTTGAAAAGTATTATTTACTATATTATGTGGTTTTTTAGAAAACAACTCCTATTTACAAAAATTTCTACGAAAAAAATGCACGCATTAGCTTGCACAGATTCTCTTGATCTTTCGCTCCCATTGTCTCCACTGCTGAGTGCATGGCAAGTATCGGAGCACCCATATCAACCGCCCTTATGGCAAGCAGGCTGGAAACAAAGCTCCCCACCGTAGAGCCTCCTGCTATATCCGATCGATTGACAAATTTTTTATAATCTATTTTATTTTTCCTGCATATCTGCTCAATAATAGCCACTGCCCCACAATCTGTCGCATACCGCTGTGTGCTCGACTGCTTTATTGCCACACCTTCATTGAGACAAATTTGATTGGTAATATCACATTTTTCTGGATGATTTGGATGAATGGCATGTGCCACATCGACAGACAGTGCCATCCCCCCTGCCAAGCCATCAAGATAATCCTCTCTCGTCTCACCCAAAGACAAATAAAGCTTCTCCAATATATGTGCTAACAGCATAGAATCCCCACCCTGTTTCGTTTTGCTTCCAACTTCTTCATTATCAAAAAGAGCAATTAAATTAATTCCGTCTGTTCGAGTTCCTCCTATCAGACCATTGACGCAGGCATGTACACTGGAAATATTATCAATCCTTGGCGAAATAACCAAATCCTTATCAACTCCTGCGATCGTTGGCTTATCCACAGGATATAAATTAAGCTCATAATCAAGAATATCCTTCGGCTCCACAGAAAGTTCCTTGGCAAGCTCCTTGACAAACCAATTTCCATCTTTTTTAGTTCCACACAATGGCAACAGATCAATCTGGCGGTTTAACTCCACTCCCTCATTTACCTTTCGGTTCATATGGATGGCAAGATTTGGAATCACACAGACAGGACGTTTGAAATCCACCAGCTTTATCTCAGGCTCAAATACTTTCTTGCTCCGCAATGCCACACGACCTGCAATCGACAATGGCCTGTCAAGCCAAGTATTTAATATTGGTCCCCCATAAACCTCCACATTAAGAACTGCATAGCTGCCTGCTTTCTCTGGCATGGGTTTTATCTTAATACATGGCCAATCGGTATGCGCTACCTCAATGCGAAGCATATCCTTTGGCTGTCTCTGATCTCCTATTGTAAAACCAATTAAAGTTGAGCCATAGACGCGAAGATAATACTTTCCCCCTTTATAAAGATTCCATGCCTTATCCAAAATAAGCTCGGAAAACCCTGCTTTATCAAGCTGTGCAGCAGCATCCTCCACGGCATGAAATGGTGATACACTCTTCTCTAACATCTTGCAAAATTGTTTTATCTCTGATCCCATCTTTCTCCTCATTTCTGTTTTATTTTTATAATTGGCTTCCACAGACAATATTCAAATCTTCCTATTTCTCGCAAACTATCTCTGCCTGTTTTAAAAATTTCTCAAGTCTCTGCTCCCAAAAACGCTCCAAAGATTTATCCATAGTAAAAATTTTCATGGACATTCCACTGGTAAGTACAAGCTTCTGATTTTCATAACGTACATTAAAAAACAATCCTTCCACATCCGACGTCTGATAAGGCAGCCCACTCTTTAGCAAAAGCTTTTCCATGCCTCCCTCTGCCATCCGAAATACAAGTTTCATGCTCTCAGGCGTTTTCTTTCCCTTAATCATCTGAAAGCATACCCCTCTCAAGCTTCCCCACCTGCATATCTGCTTTTCTGTAAGCTCTTCCCATTCCTCCTTTGTATAATATTCCTCTCGGATATGCCCATCAATCATAAAAGTATTTGATGTGACAATCACAGCCTCCACAAGCTGAAAACCGTCAAAAATATCCCTTAAAAACAGTTTTTCCATAAAATCTCTAACGTCTAAAACTGTACAAGCTAACATATCCCCTCCTACTTCCTATTTGTTCGTTCACTCTTTTAAATTTTCAATGCCATACTGCAAAAGAAACCAAAAGCTTTCCATCTTGTAGTTTGATTATTTCAATATAACACATTCCAAACCATAAAGCAATCTTCAATCCCCACACCTCGCATAAAATGCCATCTTTTTGCTTTTTATTAGCACTCATTTGAAATGAGTGCTAATTTCTTCTTGACATTTGCATCATCCCGTACTAATATAGTAAGAAATAAGAAAGTAACTTATCAATTTATATATTACTTTACAAATCAAAAGGAGTGTTTCAATATGGAAAAGCATGGTAGTCTTTCAATTAGCAGTGAAAATATTTTTCCTATTATCAAAAAATGGATGTACTCAGATCACGATATTTTTGTGCGTGAATTGATTTCAAATGGATGTGATGCCATCACAAAGCTCAAGAAATTGGATATGATGGGCGAGTACAGCATCCCAGAGGATCATAAGTTTAAGGTTCAAGTTATTGTAAATCCAGAGGAAAAAACATTAAAGTTTATTGATAATGGTCTTGGCATGACAGCCGAAGAAGTGGAAGAATACATCAACCAGATCGCTTTCTCCGGCGCCACAGACTTCCTTTCAAAATATAAAGACAAAACCAATGAGGATCAGATTATCGGCCATTTCGGTCTCGGCTTTTATTCTGCCTTTATGGTAGCCGATGAAGTGCACATTGACACTCTCTCCTACAAGGAAGATGCACAGCCTGTTCACTGGGAATGTGATGGTGGCACAGAGTATGGCATGTCCGCCGGCAGCCGCACAGAAGTGGGAACGGAGATCACACTGTTCTTAAATGAGGACTGTGTAGAATTTTCTAATGAATATCGTGTTCGTGAGGTTCTTGAAAAATACTGCTCCTTTATGCCGACAGAGATCTATCTTAGCAAGGCAAATGCAGAGACAGAATATGAAACCATCGACAAGGATGATCTTCGTGACACAGATACCATTGTAGAAACCATCCATACAGAGCCCAAAACAGAAGAAAAAGAAAAGGAAGATGGAACCAAGGAAACCGTGGAGGTTTCTCCTGCCAAGGACGAATATAAAATAATAAAACGCTCAGTTCCAATCAATGATATTCACCCTCTCTGGGGCAAGCATCCAAATGAATGTACGGAGGAGGAATACAAGGAATTTTACCGCACGGTATTTCGCGATTATAAGGAGCCTTTGTTCTGGATTCATCTAAATATGGATTATCCATTTAACCTAAAAGGCATCCTCTATTTCCCAAAGATCAATACTGAATATGATTCCATCGAGGGTACCATAAAATTATATAACAATCAGGTCTTTATCGCGGACAATATTAAAGAAGTGATCCCTGAATTTTTAATGTTGTTAAAGGGTGTGATCGATTGCCCAGACCTGCCGCTCAACGTATCCAGAAGTGCACTGCAAAATGATGGCTTTGTAAAGAAAATTGCAGACTATATCACAAAGAAGGTTGCGGACAAGCTGTCTGGCATGTGCAAAACAGAAAAAGAAGCCTATGAGAAATACTGGGATGACATCAGCCCATTTATTAAATTTGGTTGTCTGAAGGATGATAAATTCTGTGAGAAGATCAATGATTATATTCTCTTTAAGGATCTGGATGGCAAATATTTAACTCTTCCTGAAGCACTAAAGGTAAATGATGATGTCGAAAAACCAGAGGAAAATGCTGAAGGCGAAGAGACTGCGAAACCAGAAGATAATGCAGATGCTGTTGTGGAATCTGAGGATTCTGAGGAAGATACAAAAGAAGACGAGAAAAAACGCACCATCTTCTATGTCACTGACGAAGTACAGCAGGGACAGTATATTAAAATGTTTAAAGAGCAGGGGCTGACCGCCTTTATTCTGACTCACAATATAGACCAGCCATTTATCAATCATCTGGAGCAAAAAAATGAAAAGATTCACTTCCAGAGAATTGATGCGGATCTGACCGAAGAATTTAAGGAAGAAATTGATACAGAGGCTTTAAAAGCAGAGATTGACTCTCTCACCGACATCTTCCGCAAGGCATTAAACAATGACAAGCTCGATGTCAAAGTAGAAAAGCTCAAAAATGCAGATGTCTCCTCTATGATCACATTGTCCGAGGAGAGCCGCCGTATGCAGGAAATGATGCGCATGTACAATATGTATGGCATGGATTCCTCTCCATTTGGTGAATCTGCAACATTGGTTTTAAATTACAACAACTCTCTGGTTCAATATATTCTTAATCACAAGGATTCCGAGCATGTGCCAATGATGTGTGAACAGCTCTACGATCTTGCCATGATAAGCAACAAACCATTGAAGCCAGAAGCAATGAGCAGCTTTATTAAGAGAAGCAACGACATTATGATGCTGTTGGCAAAAGAATAAATACTTTTTTGCCTCCGGGTAAAAATTATGCGTCAGGCTTTCTATCATGAAACCTTTGAGGATAGAAAGCTCTGACGCTATTTTTGTAAATAAAATTATGAAAAAATACATGTTGTCTAAACTAACATCTTCTACAGCAAATACAGCGCAAAACCTGCTGCATCTGCATAATATCCTTTTGCTGCGAGCGGATAATTGCACTGAGAATCGGTTTTAAATCTGGACAAATATTATAACTAAGTGCGTTCTCTGCCATGGAGATTGCCCCTCGATGATGTGGGAGCATCTCCCAGAGAAAATCTGCATTAATCTGGTTGGTGACACAGCTATGCTCCATAGCAGAAATCATGGCATCCATCACGTGATTGGCTCTGTCTTGATACAAGCTTAGCTCTTTTTGTGTATTTTTATATTTGCTACAACAATCTACAATTTTTTGCATATTTTCAATGCTCTTTGTCTGTTCTTCCACAATCCCCATCGCAATATCTTGTAAAGCCACACAAGTGGTATATTGAAGAATATTTCTTGACATATCAATGGCAGCCTGATGATGTGGAATCATCTGTACAATAAAATTATAAGAAATACTGTTTGTCATCCTTGCATTTTTCATTGTCTGAGTCATATTCTCAAAAACACAATGAAACGTGTCCAGATAATCCTTGGTAACATTGCTCAATCTACATTGTCTTTTCATGCTTGCTTCCCAAGCCCTGTCTTTTTTAAGACAATATATGAAAAAACAAAAAACTTTATCCCAAAATCCTTACTATTTCTTTCCAAAAAATATTAGAAATTTCTTCCATCCCATCCCCAATCTTTGACACCATGATAAGTGACATAGATAGCTCTTCCCGGTATAGAAAGCTCCTTCTCATATATTCGGCAAATCTCTGCCGTCATCTTGCTATATGCCTCCGAGGAAGCATTTCCAAATAAGCTAACCTCCACATAAGCACCCTTTTGAAGCTCTTCGCCGCCCATATAGAGATTATAATTATCCTCAAAGCCAACCATCAGAAAGCTCTCTGGCTTTCCCAGTATTGACACAGCCTTTCCAAGCTCTGCTTTGATAATATCCCTCTTTTCTTTGGACACTGGCATTGTAATTTTTGAATCAATAAATGGCATATTGCATCCTCCTTTTATTTAAAAATTTATATTATTTTTCTCTATAATACGCCAACAAAAGATCTACCATTCTTCCATAGCTTCTCACTCCATCCGTCTGATGGTTTGCCTTTAAATAGGCGTCATTAATGTTGGTGGACACCTCTCTCACAGCGCTTTCCTGAAATTGCTTCCAATACTCTGAATTTTGCTTTAAATCTCTCACCAAGCCTTCGCTATACTTAGACCAAAGCTGATTATAGGCTTCCATATCTACCTCAGAGAGTTTATTTCCTGCATGAATTAGCGCAAGCATTGTCCCGCTATATCGAAATTCAATGGAATCTGCATTCATACAGGCGAGATAACCAATAAAATTTGCCTCATCCTCTCTCATAAATCCAAAGAAATGCGCCAATTCATGACACATGGTGGAAGGAATCGAATAATCCGCCACATCTGTATTGACATTTGTCTCCATCGTAATTGGACAATACACCCCTACAAGATCTGTGTACGACATTAGATGAGAAAAAAATATTGGCTTTGTATTTGCCGTGCGATAGTTAAATACCCCATATTCTTTATTCAGATTTCTATATGCGCTGCGCGCTGTCTTTGACATCTGGTACACAGAGGAATCCATAAGCTCCATCGCTCCATCACCATCTTCCTTTGTAAGCTGTGCGCGAAGCAGATTCGCCTCCTCCGCAAGCTGTATACAGAGCTGATACAGCTCATCTGCACCAGAATCCCTCACAGCAAGCCCGCCGATCATAGCAAATGGATAACGGTTATAATTTACATTACAGGTACAGGTTATCCAGAAAAAAACAATACTCGCTGTCCAAAGGATAGCCAAAAGATATTTTTTCCAATTCCTTCTGTGAACAATGCCATACACAAGTAAAAATACTGCCAGAAAAGGGGATAACACAATACCAAGCTCCATCAAAGAAAATGGAACCCACTGTGTAATGCTGCTCCAAAGAATCGCATAATATCTGTAAAATCCTCTGGCAAATAAAAATTCTGCGGCCCACGGATGCCCTCTGGTAAGCTTAAGCATAAGAAAAGATGCCAACAAAAGACATATTGGCACCAAAATCTGCCACAGCTTCCATGCTTTCCATAACTTCCAATATTTTTTCATAGGTTTTTCACTTTTCTATTCTGCGCTGTCTATGTATCTGTTTCTATTATACATAATCTTTTGACAAAATTCCATCCATATTTTTATGTAAAACCTTCCAATTCCTTGCCATCCATTGTATACCATCTCTAGTAAATTGATTCTTTAATTTTATCTTGTTCTTTTTCTATTTCTATGCTACACTTACCTCAATTCAACACAAAGTGAGGTGTTATCTATTTATGGACTTATCTAATAAACCAGTTATAGAGGTTTCTAATATTTCCAAATCATATGGCAGAAAACAAATTCTGACCTCCATCTCCTTTCAGGCAACGCAAAGCGAGTGTATTGGTATTCTTGGTGTAAATGGCTGTGGTAAATCCACACTTCTTGCTATCCTTTCGGGATGTCTAAAAGCAGATGGCGGAACGATTCATTTTCACGGAAATCCAGCCGTAAAAAAACAGGATTTCCTTTCCATGGCCGGTTATGTACCACAGGAAAATCCTCTATTTTCTTCCCTGACAGTACTTGATAATCTGCGCTATTTTTACGCCTCCTCCCCCATTCCATTAAAACATGATCTAGCAGACGGAATCCCCTATTTATTTGGTCTTGATACCTGTCTTCGAACAAAAGTAAAACACTTATCCGGCGGCATGAAACGGCGGCTTGCACTTGCCTGCGCTCTTGCCTGTCATCCCCCTGTCCTAATATTGGATGAGCCCGGCGCATCTCTTGATTTTGTGTGCAAGGAGGATATACGACAATATCTTTCTCTTTATATAAAACAAGGCGGAACCATTATAATCACAAGTCATGAACAATCAGAAATCTCCCTTTGCAGCCGGCTGTTTCTTCTGGAAAATGGCACTCTTTCCTCCCTTGAGGCACAGACAGATGTCGCTTTTCTTACAGAAAGGATGCGCTGCCATGAATAAACAATCCTATTTACTTTTATGCTTTCTTCAGATAAAATCCGCTATTTTCCTATTGCCAAAGCTCTGTTTAACCATTTGCTGTTCTCTTTTATTCGCTTTTGGCATCTATCATGCAGGAAAGGAATTTTTATCACAGCCAGATGATATTAAGCTTCCTGTAGCTCTTGTCCTTCCTGAAGATGACACCTATGCTGGGCTTGCATTTTCATTTATTGTGCGCATGGATTGCTTCCGCTTTGTCTGTTCCTTTACACGTACCGACAAAGAAACGGCTCTCTCCATGCTAAAATCTGGTGATGTCTATGCTGTTATCTTAATTCCCGACAGCTTTGTTGAACACATTTTAAATGGGACAAATTCTGCTGCCACACTCCTTTTTCCAAGAAAGGACTCTTTGGAATCTATCCTATTTAGCACACTTGCTGACGCTGGAGCCTCCACATTAAGCACAGCACAATCTGGCATCTATGCAATGGAAGAACTCCTGATCGCTTACGAACAATGGGATTCCTTAGAAAAGGCAGAAGAAGAACTAAACAAGCGCTATCTTTCCTATGCCATGAACCGCGGACGCATGTTTCACACAGAGACTCTATCTGCAACCGGATCTCTATCTCTATCCAAATACTATATCTGCTCTGCTGTTGTGCTATTTCTTTTGCTGTCTGGCATGGGAAATTATAGCTACTTCTCCTCAGAGCCAGAAAGCCTCAAGCTTTTACTGAAAAGGCAGGGAATCTCCTCTTTGTTTGTGCTATTTTCAAAGCTTATGGCAATTTCGGGAATCTGCTTTCTCTTGCTATTTCCGATTGTTGTACTTGCTGATTTTCTGCCGCTCTCTGGTATAGGAGGATTCTTTATCCTTATTTTTTCCGTTCAATCCCTCCTTCTGTTCCTTGGCAGTATATGCTCTCAATCCGGCAGCTATATTCTTGTGAGTGCTGTGTTATCCATATTATGCCTGTTTCTGTCAGGAGCTTTTATTCCACCTATCTTTCTCCCTGAAACAATCCGACAGATAGGAAGCCTTCTTCCCACTACATTATTTTTACGACTATGCCGGGAGCTTCTCACAGACACACTCTCCATTTCATCCATTTTAAATGGAATAATCACAGGACTTGCATTTTTGCTTGCCTCAAGCTTTTTCTATAGATACCATACAAGCTCAAAAAATAGGAGGAACCTATGACACGATTTTTATTGTTATGTAAAAGACAGCTTATGCAGCCTTCCTTTGTTCTATTATGCCTATTACTTCCTACAGCCTGCCTTTTTATTCATAATTTAGAACAAAATTCACGTTCTTCTCTCTCCATTGGGCTATATGCAGAACCATCCGATTCTGTTTATGATTCTGATTTTATTTCAGATGTTTTTACCAAGCTGACCTCTAATAACCATAGCATTACCTTTCAAGTTTTCACTGACAAAAATACTATGCTTGAGCAAACTGCCCGCAATGAGCTTGACTGCGCTTACTCTTTTGATAAAAATCTTCACACAAAAATCATTTATCAAAAAGATAAAAACAGCATTACCTGTTACACCTCTCCCTCTACCATTATGGATGCCCTTTCAAGAGAGGTTCTATTTGCTGCTCTTTTTCAGCAGCTTGGAAAAGATATTATGGTGGAATATATGAAAGAATCTGGAATTTTTAAAGAATCGCAAATAGAACTTGCGCCAAAGCTTTACTATCAATATCAAAATGGAAACAAAGTATTCTCCCTTGAATACCAATATCTAAATACCTTAACTACATCATCTGCCCCTGAGCAGTCTCCCACTGCCACTGCTATGCCCATAAGAGGATTTATCGCTGTGCTGCTTTTAGTAAGTGGACTAGCCGGAGGAGTCACATGGCTTAACGACAAGGAATGTAAGCTACCCGTCTCTGCCATATGTTCCATCTCTATTCCATTGCTTTTTATGTCTATCTCTGCCATCCTAACATTATTTTTGACAGAGGAGGCTCACAGCTTTAGAAAAGAAATTGGAATATTTTTCATATATTTATTATTACTTATTATCTTTGTAAGGCTACTTTTATTATTTATCAAAAATCCTACTATTCTGACTGTCAGCATCCCCGTTCTCACGCTTGGCAGCTTAATATATTGCCCTATTTTTGTAAACCTTGGCACCCTGATGCCATTCTTTCGAATAATGGAAAAATTATTTCCCCCTTACTACTATTTGCTCCTATGTAGATATATAATCACCTAAAGATATTTATTTACCAATACAGCCCATTTTTTAAAATAGTTCACATAATTAACAACATTATAATGGACACTTTTTAATAACATAAATTTTTATAATCATTTTCGAGAAAGGTTCGCAGAGCCAAGCGATTGGTATCCTCCGTCACCGCGCTCCCGCTTAGTGAAAAACGTAGCGGACGCTAGATTCGTGAAAAACCTCATCAAGCGCCGACGTTTTTC
>CAMUFS010000049.1 GCA_947088195.1 uncultured Clostridia bacterium | reverse complement strand
GCCATCCAGGGCAGATTTTTAGTAAAGAAAGGATTTATGAATTAGTATGGGATTATGACAGCGAAGGGGAGCCTTCTGTTGTAGCAGAACATATCCGGCGTATCCGAACAAAACTTGCAACAGAAGGAATAAAACAATATGTGGAAACTGTTTGGGGAGTGGGTTATACCATTGAGTAAACAGAACATATCTGCCAGCCGTATCGTGCATAAAAAAACAGCCATGAAAAATGCGGTCAAGTTTTTAGCTCTCTTAGTTGGCTTTGAAGTCGGATTGACAATGATATTTTGGTTGGTTTTAATCCTCGTGACATCTACAGACTTATATTACTCGGATGCTTTTCTTCCATGGAAACCACTGTTGCAGATACTCATGTATGTTGGATTTGTTGTCCTGTCTATTTTAGGCTGCTATTATATAGCTTATCGTTTTCAACTGCGTCCTCTTGAATATCTGGACGATGTAACAGAAGCTGCGCAGTTACTTGCAACGCCAACGGATGCCCCAGTATCATTACCTCCTGAGTTAAAAAATATCGAGGATGATCTTAATACGGTGCGTGTGCAGAATTTGGAAAGCCAAAAAGCTGCCCGTGAAGCAGAACAGCGAAAAAATGATTTGCTTGTTTATCTTGCACATGATTTGAAAACACCACTAACCAGCGTTCTCGGATACTTGAAGCTATTAGAAGATGAACCAGATATTCCACCAGAGTTGATTTCAAAATACACTGGTATTGCACGGACAAAAGCAGAGCGTTTGGAAGAACTAATCAATGAATTTTTTGAGATTACCAGATTTAGTACAAATAAATTGGTATTAGAACCAGCCTCAACCAATCTAAGCCGTATGCTGATGCAAATTACTTATGAATTTAATCCAGTGCTAAAAGAGAAAGAATTGCAATGGGAGCTCAAGATTCCTGAAAATATCGAGATTGTATGTGATGTTGATAAATTGGAACGGGCGATAGACAACCTGATTCGCAATGCAGTTAATTACAGTTTTCCCAATTCGGTCATAAAGTTTACACTGATTCCCCTTGCCGGAAGTGTTCAGATTTGCATTCAAAATAAAGGCAATACCATCCCGCCCGAAAAGCTGGAACGGATTTTTGAACAATTTTACCGTCTCGATGCGGCACGTTCCAGTGATACCGGCGGAGCTGGCCTTGGTCTTGCTATTGCAAGGGAGATTATTGAACTGCACCATGGAGTCATTACGGCTTACAGTGCAGACGAATGGATTCGGTTTACGATTCGGCTTCCTCTTGATTGTCAGAAAAGCGTATGATTTCAGTCAGAAAGAAATCATGTGATGCGAAGAAAAAACGAAAATATCAGAATCCCTTTCTTGGTATAATGAGAACATCAAGAAAGGGATTTTTTATTTGGAAGGGTGAGAATCAATGAGAAAAGAAAAACTAATCGGAAAGGAGTGCTACGCTGGATACCTTCTGATCTTTATGCAGGGGCTAATGATAGCGTTGCTCGCTGTTTTCTTTTTGAATCAGCGCTATATTGCTGCGTGGCAGTCGTATCCTCAAAGTAAGGAGGCAATGACATTTTATCTAAAAAATGTTGGTCCTGATAAGCAACACAACACACAAAATTTCTTATTAGCAGTTGCGGATATGCAAGATCTTTTCATCGTAAGAATGGATTCAATTCTGGACAACGATGGCGGTACGCAAGGCTATAAGTTTGGAATCTATGGAAACGCAGAAAAGCAAGGGACAGAATTTACTTTCTTAACGGAAAATATTTTAACTTCTGCGGATTTGAATGAGCTGTTGGCTTCTGATAATTTGGATAGTACATTGGGAGTAGAAACTGGAAGCATTAACAGTATTGGCAACATTCCCAGCTTTCGTTTTTATGAGCATATTGTTTTGAAACAACTTCCCGGTTTATTTAAGGATAGCCAGACAGTTAATGGTACCTATACAATTCTTGGGTTGGATAACGAAAGGGAACAGCAAGCATTTTTAGAGGAACTTGCGGATGTATGCGGACTTGATGTAAATGGTCTTTTAGAATCCGGTGGTGGAAATATTACAAATAATCTAATTATGCGGGATATTCTGTTTGCGTTCCTAGCAGCACAGATTTTTTTGAACACTATATTTTTCGTGGTCATCGCCATGAAAAGTCTGCCAAAGCAAGGAAAGCTGACCTTACTTGGATGGTCGCGTATCGCATTTGCAAAAGAAGTATTGGGTGGATTTTTCCTGATGTCCGTCATTGATATTCCGGTATTGATATTAGCCAATGTTCTTATAACAGGATGGGTCGAATTTTTTCTCCCTGTTTTGGGATGCTGCATGGCTGCGGCATGTATAAATGTATGGGTATTATTGATCGAATTAGGGCTTTCCGCTTTTGTGATTGTTATTGTTAAACCACTTGATGCTATACGCGGGCGTATTCCCAAAAAGACATTATATGCTTTAGGGATACTGGCTTATCTCATTGTCAGCGCCGGATTGGTTCTTTGCGGCGGTTATATAGATCAGCCAATAGCTTCTATCTCAGAGAACGCTAAACTTGCACAGCGTTGGGAGGCTGTATCACAGTATCAATTATTAAACAGTATCTTTGTAGGTCAGGATGCAGATACATTTTTGGGAAGGTCTAAAAAATTAGATCAGGATTTGTATAACTGGTATTCTTCGATTGCAGATACTCCGGGTGTGTATATAATTCAAACAAATTATTATGATACGGAAATTATTGAAACATGGCAGAGCAACAGTACCTATTCATCAATACCAGTTGAACCAGTATGGCTGTTTTCCATGTCACCCAATTATCTTGAGACACTGGGAGTAACAATCAATGCCGATGCTCTGGATGCAGCCCAAAAAGGTACCCGGCTTTACTTGATTCCTTCTGCTCTGTCCGATGGTGAAAAGAGACAAATTTCCAAGTGGCTGCAGGAAAAAGATAGCAGGAGTTTAAGCGATGGAGATATTCAGACAGCATTTACACAAAACCCATCTTTCCTTTTCATAGAATATGAACCCAGCCAGAGTTTCTTCACATGGACAACAAATGATCAGGGAAGTATGGAAACAGATATGCCAGTTATCTATGTGGCAACACCACAAAATATGAAGTACACAGAAACAGAAAGTCTGAAGGCATCTGGCTTTAACGGTTATATCAAGTTTGCAGATGTGCAGACCGCTATGGATTGTACAAACACAGATATACTGTCAAATTATAATCTTACCGATAACAGCTTAAAATTTGTGGATGTCCATAATTATATTGATGGTTTACAAAAGGAACTAGGAACAACACTTATGTGGTTTGGAACTGTGTTTGTCATGCTGATGCTGATCCTTATTGGTCTGCTGTTTACTCTGGCAACCATTTTTCGCATTGTCAACCAAGAAAAAATCAATGTTAAGAAATTTATGGGATTTTCTTTTCTTCAGATGTACCGTAAACCGATCATACTTCTATCCGTCCTTATCATTCTGGAATTGGCAGCAATGTCGGTGATAGGATCAAAATTTGGACTATTGTTAGTGCTTATGGTGTCTGTGATTCAAATAATCATTTTTGTAAAATATATGACATGTAATGAAATAAAAAATGTGCTGATTGCTTTTAAAGGAGAGTGAATAATATGAGTGCGGTAAATGCTGTAGAATTAAAAAATGTGACAAAGAAGTTTGGAACAAGAACAATTTTCAGGGATATTTCTTTTATTGTAGGTGATGGAGAGCTTGTTGCTTTAATCGGGCCTTCCGGTTGTGGGAAATCTACACTACTCAACATGATCGGCACTCTGGAAACCATTGACAAAGGTGACATTCGAATTTATGGAAAGAGATTACCCGGAATCAATAGCCGGAAAGCTGCTATGCTTCGGAGAAACACAATCAACTATCTTTTTCAATCTTTTGCACTTATCAATGATATGACTGTGTTCCAGAATTTGTTATTATCAATGCATTTTCTAAACCTTCGTCAAAAAGAAAAGGAAAATCGTATCCATCAGATTTTGAAATCCGTTGAGTTGTCACATTTGGAAAATGCTGTAGTGAATACTTTATCCGGTGGAGAACAGCAGCGAGTTGCTTTAGCAAGAACGATACTAAAACCAGGAAAGCTGATTCTGGCAGATGAACCTACAGGAGCATTAGATACAAAAGCTGCCGAGTTGTCATTTGCACTAATAAGAAATTTATGTAAAAAGTATCACAAAACAGTAATTATGGTTACACATAGCATGGATCTTGCTCAAAGAGCTGACCGAGTAATTGATTTTGCATCTTATCATATTATGTAGAACGGGAGGAGCGATGTATGGAAAATTAGCCGTACTGGATTTAGGAGATTCCGGCTGACAGGTGTTCTTTATTGCCACTACTCTTTCTGGAGAGTCTTATACTCCTTGAGAGTGATCGTTTCCTCCTCGAATACTCTGATGGGAGAAGGTTGCTTAATCTAATTCAGTTACTGAGAGTGCTTCGGCATTCCTATTTTTGTTTTATGGGAAGTAAGCTGAATTTTATCACTCTCTACCGCTGGTAGGTGTTCATTTAGGTGCTAAGCTTGTATAATTATTATAAACAGGAGGGATTGAATTATGAACCAAAATAGAATTGGTGCCTTTATCGCAGAACGCCGAAAAGCGAAGAGCTGGACACAAAGCCAGTTGGCGGAAAAGTTGGGTATAACAGATAAAGCTATTTCAAAATGGGAGACAGGAAGGTCTATGCCAGATTTATCTTTATTTATTCCACTATGTGAACTATTAGAAGTGACTTTGAATGAATTGTTTGCTGGCGAGAGTATACCGGAAGAAAAATTAAAAGAAAAAGCAGATGAGGTGCTTATGGAGGTTATTACAAATTGGTTAGGAAGTGATAAATGGAAAGCAAAAGAAGATGATATTGCACTCAAAAATGTTTTGGAGGTGCAAAATGTTTCTAAGGTATACGAAACAGAAAATAATTCTGTTTTGGCGGTAAAGGATGTGAGTTTTCAAATACCACAGGGGAGATTTGTCGGAATTATGGGAGCTTCTGGTTCTGGAAAAACGACATTACTTAATTTAATAGCTACTATAGACAAGCCGACTAATGGTATAATACGAATCAGCGGGCAAAATATAATAGATATGCCGGAAGAAGATACGGCAAATTTTCGTCGGGAGCATTTAGGCTTTGTATTTCAAGAATACAATTTGCTTGAAACCTTAACAATTTATGAGAATATTGCGCTTGCATTGACGGTAAAGGAAACACCAAAGGAAGGTATTAGTCAGATAATTCAAGATTTATCAGAAAAGCTGGATATATCTGCCGTATTAGACAAATTTCCGTATGAAGTATCAGGTGGGCAACAGCAACGCTGTGCCTGTGCACGGGCGATTGCGGTAAACCCAGATATTATACTTGCGGATGAGCCAACAGGGGCATTGGATTCCCATGCCGCTAGACAGTTATTAAATACATTTGTCATGCTTTGTCGGGAATACAATGTAACAATACTGATGGTTACGCATGATGTTATGGCAGCAAGCTATTGTGACAGGATATTGTTTATGAAGGATGGTGAAATAAAAGCTACATTAGACCGGGAACAGAAAAACAAACAAGCTTTTTTTGCTGATATTTTGAAGAAAATAGAGTGGATGGAAGGAGAAAGTCATGATGTACTTGAAGTTGTCAATTCGTAATGCCAAACGGTCATTCACGAATTATCTTTTATATATTGTAACTGTAATTGGTCTTTTGGCGATTATGGAAGTGTCTAACTGTATTGCAATTATGGGAGAATTAGCTGACTTTCAAGTAATTTCTTTCCCTTTACTAATAACCGTAATTCAAGCCATTTTGGTGGGATATATGGATACTTTTATGTTAAAACAGCGGGCAAAAGAATTTGCAAATTATTTATTATTAGGAATGGGGAAAACGAAATTAGCCAACTTGTTTTTATGTGAAATTATGTTGATTGGATTGTTTTGTTTTTTGGTGGGAGCAACAATAGGTTTTTTCATATATGGAATGTTTTATTTTAATACAACGTTACATGAAATAAAATTGTATGGCTTCTTATATGGCAAAAGCATGGTTTATACATTTTTTTATTTTTGTATAATTGAGATTGTATGTACGTTTCGCTTGAAAAAACGTTTAAAAAAGTTGCAAATACGGGAGCTAATGTATGAAAAAAACCGAAATCAAAGTGTGAAAAAGAAAGATAATTACTTAAAATGGGGCATTATCTTTATTTCTAGCTATATAGGTATGATTATTTGTGTATTGGGAATTGTTGTTCTGTCAAAAAATTATATTATTTATGTTGTGTCTATTGTGGCAATTCCATTGTTACTATCTATTTTTGCATTTTATAAATGGATTTATGGCTATCTCTATGCGCGCAGAAGAGCCAAGTCTGTTAATATATATCAAAAAAATAGATTATATATTATGGCAAGTTTAACATCAAATTTTAAAACGACAGCCATAGTAAATGCTATATTTTGTATTTGCTTTCTTTTTTCAGCATTGTCCTTTATTGTTGGAAGATTGATGCTACATCCAGAATTTCAATTCTTTGATGCGAAACAGCAACAGTGGATGGGAATGATACAGATAAGTATCTGCATTGTTTTTATCATTATCTATTTTTCAATATTATCCTTGCACCAGATTATAGAATTGCGGCAGGATTCAAGAAATAATCAGATATTACACTATATTGGAAAAAGTGACAGACAGATAAAAATTCTTGTAAGTCAACTGATAGCAATAAGATTGGTTCTGCCAATGGCAATGGCTTTGTTAGTATTTCTGTTTTGTATGCCATTGTTGAATATAAAAATAAATTTAATATTACCAATAGCAATGCACAATGCGATTTTCAAATTTACAGGTGAATTTTTCTTAGCTATATTGTTTTTCTATATTTGCTACTTTTTTGTTATAAGCGCTATGGGGAGACAATATATAGTTTCGCGTTCATTTTGATGAACATAAAAACAAAGAAGTATGTTTTTTAAAGAAATTTGATAGAAATTTAAGTGTAATTGTGATATTCTGTTAGAAATACAAGTTAGGAGTTATTGAATACTAAGCTTTAGGAATACTTTTTCCAGAAAGAGACAAATGAGAGGAGGATTACAATGAAGATGAATTATATACAATATTTTGAACAAAATTATTCGTTTATTAAAAGAGAAGAATACAAGACAAGCTGTCTTTCAGAAACAGATAAGAAAATATTGTGTGAAATGGGGTTCCCGATAACAGAATGTATGCCATCTTTTCTGTATTCGTTTAATACTTCGATGGAAGTTCCTATTTATCTGGAAGATTCCCCTGAATATATTGTTATCGGCTTTAGTGAGTGGGATATGCCAGTTTGTGTAAATCAAAAGGGTGAAATTGTAACAGTCGTTGATAAGGAAGAGGTTTTTATAAGTAGTAGTATGGAGTGCTTATTTACCTGTTTGGCAGTCTATCTATCCTACACGGACAGATTGAAGGAAACAGACGAAATGAATGTACCAATTTCGGAAAGATTGGAACAAAGTGAAATTTTAGCAAAAGAGCGCAGAAAGGTTGTAAAGGCATTGCGAAAGGAGTTAAAGCAGATAGATGCAAAGGCTTTTGCGAATCCTGATTATCCATGGGCATTTTATTTGGAGGAGCTTGAGGAAGGGATACTGTAATTATGGTAAGTGAAGTGTACCAATGTGCGAATCATTGTGCTAATATAGTACAGTCAAAAGGAAAATACAATACAGGGGATGTAATTAAGTCCCCCCTCTTTAGAGGGAGTATCCCAAATAGGCAATTACTTTTTTATAGTTTAGTAGGCAGTTTATCAGCCTAACCATCCATGGTAATATGCAATTATTCCCAAGATTCCACCTACAACCATCGCTGTTAATGTCGCAACAATGATTACAGGATTCTTTTTCATTAATTTTCCTAATTCTTTTAAGTCGTTCAAGCTAATTTCCTCCTTTTCTTGTAAAAATAAAACGCTACATTAATAATACATAATAAGAGAAAGAGACAAGTAAAATTAATCCAAATATCTCTGTATGCTGTTTTCGCCAATGGTTCCCTTAGTCCACTAAACCAAACATATGCAAATGCTAATAATTGAGAGGGAATATATGCTAGTATATATTTAACGATCAAAGGCTTAACGGGCAGATTTGTACACAATTCAAATGCTACTATACCAATTACAAGAATCATAGCTCTGTCTAATTCATGCCAGTTACCGCTTGGGTCTTCATAAATACCATTACAAAGATACAAAATGCTATTTAGTAATGTTATCATTGTGTATATCACAGAATAAATTGATATTATAGAGATCCATTTTTTCTTATTCATATTCATACCCTTTTAATCCCTTCTTAACAAATACTAGAAAAAGTGTACGCCACTATTTTTCACCATTATCATGGTATACTTTTTAATAATAATATACCAGCAATACCAATACAATTTATTTGCTGTGAAATGACTTCTATGTGTTGCAGAATGTTTCCCACTTGAACATCCATATCTGTTTCAACATTTCTTTTGGGCAGTTTGATATATGGTTCCATTCTTCCTTTTATGAAATATGCACAAAAAATAAATAAAAGTTTAGTAAATTTGTATATAGTATTGCTAAAAAATATGGTATAAAATATAAAAGAATTAATGAATACGTATTCATGGGTGATAAAATGATTACAATGGCAGAAATAGCAAAATTGACTCATGTATCGCAGCCTACTGTGTCAAGAGTACTGAATGGAAATACAAAGGTCGATCCAGAGACAAGGGAACGAGTGTTAGCCTGTGCGAAGGAGCATAATTATCAGCTTAATGCTCTTGCAAAAGGACTGCAGGGAAGCAAGACACAGCTTTTAGGTGTGATTCTTACAGATATTTCCAATGGTTTTTTTGCAGAGCTTGCAAAGCAAATTGAAATAAAGGCGCGAAAGAGAGGATATAGTATTATTCTTTTCAACAGCCGTTATGATTTAATGTTGGAGCGGGAATATATGAATGTTGTTCGCCGTTATCATGTGGATGGTGTTTTGGCTGTTCCCATACGAGAAAACAGCGATGAATGGAGGAAGAGTGTAAAAGATCTGGATGTTCCATTGGTTGTGGTCACTCGCTGTGCCAAAGCGATGGATTCGATTTATCTAAATTATGATATGGCAGGTGAGTTGGTCGCAGCTCATTTATTAGAGCGCGGATATGAACGCTTTTTGTTTATTGGACGTAGTTATGATGTAAAATATATCGGTTTTCAGCGGGGGCTTGCCAAGCTGGGAATATCGGGCGAGCAGGTTAGCCAAAATATAGAGTTTCAAGATGATATACAGTTATTTCAGGAGCTAAATAGATATTTTCAGATGAATAAGCAATATCGGATAGGTATTTTTGCCTATAATGATATATGTGCATTTCATGTGCTCGATGTTTTGCGTAGGTTAAATATTTCTGTTACAGAGAGATGTGGTGTTATGGGATTTGATAATATAGAAATGAGTGCTTATACGACACCAAAGCTTAGCAGTGTGTCCCAGCCTATTGAAAAGATGGCAGAGGAGGCAGTTGACAGATTGATTTATCGCATAGAAAACCCCGGAATATGTCCAATTTGGACCTATTCTTTGGATGCGGTTTTATCTATCAAAGATAGTACATAATGGAATTTTAGAGAGAAGATATTTTTTGCTTTATTGTGAATACGTATTCACAATAATAAAATTGTTACTGTTTTCTTAGAAAATAATATAAAATTTAGGAAAGGGGCTTAAAAAATGGATTATGCAAAAATAGCACAACAAATTTATGAAAAAGTAGGAAAACGAGAAAATATTATTTCTGCTGCGCACTGTGCAACTCGTCTTCGACTGGTGCTGTCGGACAATGCGAAATGTGATGCAAAGGCGGTGGAGGAAATTGATGGAGTAAAAGGTGTGTTTAGCGCTTCCGGTCAGCTTCAGATTATCTTAGGTACGGGTGTGGTCAACAAAGTATATGATGAGTTTATTGCCATAGCAGGCATTACTGCCGCAACAAAAGAAGAAGCCAAAGCGGCTGCGACAGCACAGCAAAATATTTTTAAGCGCGCTATTAAGACATTGGGCGATATTTTTGTCCCAATTATTCCAGCAATCGTGGCGAGCGGATTTTTGATGGGCATTATGGAAGCATTAAATTTTATGGTCAACAATAACTTTCTCCATATTAATACTTCTGGCTCCATTTACGTGTTTGCAAATTTGTTTGCGAATACAGCATATGTATTCTTGCCAATTTTAATTGCTTATAGTGCTGCCAAGGCATTTGGAGGAAATCCATATTTGGGAGCAGTTATCGGAATGTTGATGATTCATCCTGATCTGCAAAATGCATGGACTGTGGCTACAGAGGGTGTTTTAAGGACACAGAAGGTGTGGTTTGGTCTTTATGAGGTAGATTTGGTGGGGTATCAAGGGCATGTAATTCCGGTTATTATAGCAGTCTGGGTGCTATGCTTTATAGAAAAACGTCTGCACAAGATCGTTCCTGCTATGTTAGATTTGTTTGTCACGCCACTTGTTAGTGTATTTGCCACAGGATATCTTACTTATTCCATGATTGGTCCTGTATTTGTTGCGATTGAGAATGGCATTATCAATGGTATTCAAACATTGCTGACCTTGCCTCTTGGATTGGGAAGTATGATTATGGGTGGTCTTTATTCTTTGACTGTGGTGGCTGGAGTTCATCATATGTACACAGTGATTGATGTGGGGCAGTTGGCACAGTTTGGTGTTACTTATTGGCTTCCGCTTGCCTCTGCAGCTAATATTGCGCAAGGTGCGGCAACTCTCGCAGTAGGGCTGAAGAGTAAGAATGGGAAAACAAAATCTGTGGCATTGCCCTCGGCTCTGTCCTGCTTTATGGGAATTACGGAACCAGCTATTTTCGGTGTCAATCTAAGATTTTTAAAACCATTTATCTGTGGTGCAGTTGGAGGCGCCTGTGGTGCAATGTATGCTTCCATAGTAGGGCTTGGTGCCAGTGGCACAGGAGTTACTGGTGTCTTTGGTCTGATGCTTTGCCTTCATAATCCACTTAACTATATTATAATGTCCGTAATTGCGGCAGGGGTAGCGTTCGCTTTGACATGGCTTTGGGGATATAAGGAGGAAGCTTTTGTATCTAACACCTCCGATTCGGCTTCTTCTGTCGTGTGCCAGCATGGTGTTGTCTATGCACCTGTTTCAGGTAAGGTGATTCCTTCTGGGGAAATTCCAGATGAGACATTTGCAGCAGGTGTGCTGGGCAGTGGTGTGGGAATTGAGCCGACAGAGGGAATTGTGGTGGCACCGTTTGATGGTGAAATCGCTTCTGTCACAGATACAAAACATGCGGTGGGGATTTCTTCTCCAGAGGGAATGGAGCTGTTGATTCACATTGGTGTGGATACTGTGGCAATGAATGGCGATGGGTTTGAGTGCTTTGTCGAGGAAGGACAGACGGTAAAAGCCGGAGAAAAGCTGCTTTCTTTTGATAGAGATAAAATCCACGAGGCTGGGCACCCAGACTGCGTGGTGGTGTTAGTCACAAATGCAGATGATTATGAAAATATAACAATAGAGTCTGGAGACTGTCATCGGTTGGATAAAATTATACAGATTTCATAAGTATATTGCCAAGAATAAGGATAAAATCCAGTGTGGGATCACGCATGTAGGGAATAAATGGAGTATCTGTGTGGTATAGGATGGCAGGAAAGCAGAATTTAAATTTTGATAGAAAGAGATGATGAGAGATGTCTTATACAAATGCGTTGTATTGTGATCTAAAGTATCTAGTATCCCATGTGGAACAGACAGGAAAAGCTTTGGCTGCCGAAGATCCATATCGTCTGCGGTTCCATCTAATGCCGCCGGTGGGGTGGATGAATGATCCAAATGGATTGTGCTATTGTGATGGCTGGTATCATGTATTTTACCAATATAGTCCTTTTAATTCAGCGGGAGGAATTAAGGTTTGGGGGCATTATCGCAGCCGTGATCTGCTTTGCTGGGAACAGCTTCCTGTTATATTGTATCCCGATCAGCCATGGAATGTTCATGGAGTGTATTCAGGCTCAGTGTTGGTTGAGGATGGTGTGATGTATCTGTATTATACAGGGAATGTCAAGCATATGGGAGAATTTGATTTTATCACAAATGGGCGTGCAAGCAATACAGCGATGGCTGTTTCACGTGATGGCATAACAGTATGTGCAAATAAATTACTGATGGAAAATAAGGATTATCCACAGGGGCTAACCTGTCATGTACGTGATCCAAAAGTGTGGGCGCAGGATGGCCGATATTATATGATACAAGGGGCACGGACGATGGATAATCAGGGCGTGATTCTTGTGTTTGAGTCTGAGGATAAATATCATTGGAAATATATAAATATGCTTATGCTTCCCCAAGCATTTGGCTATATGTGGGAGTGCCCAGACCTATTTGAAGTAGATGGACAGTGGTTTTTACTTTGCTCTCCACAAGGGGTGCAAAGACAGGGAAATCGGTACCAAAATATATATACAAGTGGATATTTTCCTTTGTATGGTGATTTTCGCAGCAATTATACACTAGGAGCGTATGAGGAGCTGGATAACGGCTTTGACTTTTATGCGCCGCAGACCTTTTGGGATGGACGCCGTCGTCTGCTGCTGGGATGGATGGGAATGCCGGACGCGGAGTACACCAATCCCACAATCCAAAATGGATGGCAGCATTGTATGACAGTTATGTGTGAATTGAAAAATATTGGTGGAAAGCTACTGCGTGCTCCTGTGATAGAAATAGAGGAATTGCATCTTTGTAAAACGGATCTGGCAGCGGCAGAGGTATTTGATCTTTCGTGTACCACCTCTGAGGCAGGTAGAATGGTAATTCGAGAATGTGCCGTGTTGGAATGGAAGGATGGAAAAATGTCTCTGGCATTGACGGAAAAGGGTGGAACAGGGCGGACGATTCGTTATTTGGAGACCGGGGCTATAAGAAATCTTCGTATTCTAGCAGATACATCATCTCTTGAGATATTTGTAAATAATGGAGAGAATGTACTGTCCACACGCTATTATCCAGAATGTGGATTATATGGTATTGTAGCAGAAGGGATTCAGAATATAGCGCTTTGGGAGATGCAGGCACTAGAGCGTATGAAATAATATAATGATTGTGATTTAGGTAGAGACGTGCTATACTAGGACATTATACTTTATACAAAACATCTTTATAGGCTATTTGTGATTGTGGGGTGGTGAATCATATTCTAGAAG
>CAMUFS010000048.1 GCA_947088195.1 uncultured Clostridia bacterium | reverse complement strand
AAGCTGCAAGGGAACCAGATTGGATTCATTTAGTTTCCCTAAGTATTTTTATTGGCAGCATGATTCTCCTGTACGCGGCAAGCACCATCTATCACACTCTAGATATTTCAGAAAAATGGAACAAAATATTAAAGAAAATTGATCACATGATGATCTTTATATTAATTGCTGGCAGTTATACCCCCGTATGTCTTATTGTGTTGGACCCAAATATCGGCCTTAAGCTGCTTGCTCTTGTCTGGGGCATTGCTTTGGCAGGAATTGTTATAAAAGCTCTCTGGATTAATTGCCCCAAATGGTTTTCTTCTATTTTATACATTGCTATGGGCTGGGTCTGCGTACTTGCATTTACTCAGATTATCAACGCCCTTCCTGCAAAAGCATTTGCATGGCTTTTAGCGGGCGGCATTGTCTATACAGTAGGCGGCATTATCTATGCACTTAAATTGCCATTGTTTAATTCAAAGCATAAAAATTTTGGATCCCATGAGATTTTTCACCTATTTGTTATGGGTGGAAGCCTATGTCACTTCATCTGTATGTATTGGTTTATTGCAGCAATGCCATTGCGATAATTTATTCCTAACTAAATCGAGTAGGGAGAAGCCTCATCTTCCCCTGCTCGCTGCAACTCATGGCCCCATTAGTGGCATATTTCTTCTGTATGAATACTAAAAAGGACTGGAACAATATTATTGTCGTTCCAGTCCTCTTTTTTGTGCTCCATCGAAAATAAACTTATTTTCCTATTAATGTATCAAGCTCCAGAATATGATGCACTAACCAATCTGTAAGAAATGTAAGGATATCCTGTATCGCGCCGTCCTGATCTTCTCCGGCATCAATGCTGTCTATATCAATGCTATCCAGCTTATCAATAAATTCTTGATGTTGTATCTTCTGTGTAAATATACGCTTATACTGGATCGACTCCATATAAGCCTCCTCATGTGAAAAATGCTTTTTTGTATAATCACGAAGCTGTGTCAGAATCGCCACGATACGATCATATTTATCTGGTATAAATTCATCATGCAAAAGCTCATATGCTTCATCTGCATAAGCAAACAACTGCTTATGCTCCTCATCAACAAATGGAATACCAGTAAAATACTCCTGTTTCATCTCATACATAGCACCAATCTCCTCTCTGCAATCTCTCTACAAGTATTTCTTAAGAAGCTCCACCTTGTCAAGCTTCTCCCAAGGCAGATCCAGATCGTTGCGCCCAAAATGCCCATATGCCGCTGTCTGCTTGTAAATTGGACGACGCAGATTAAGCATACGGATAATTCCTGCTGGACGCAGATCAAAATTCTCGCGGATAATCTCCACTAACCGCTCATCAGAAAGCTTTCCTGTCCCAAATGTATCTACCATAACAGAGGTAGGCTGCGCCACTCCAATCGCATAGGAAAGCTGAACCTCACACCGATCTGCCAATCCTGCTGCCACCATATTTTTAGCTACATATCTAGCTGCATATGCCGCAGAGCGATCCACCTTTGTGCAGTCCTTTCCAGAAAAAGCTCCGCCGCCATGACGCGCATATCCACCATAAGTATCTACAATTATCTTTCTACCAGTTAAGCCGCTGTCTCCATTTGGACCACCGATCACAAATCTTCCAGTCGGATTGATAAAGAATTTTGTATTCTCATCCACAAGCTCTGTAGGCAGAATTTCATCAAATACATATTTCTTAATATCACTATGTATCTGCTCTTGTGTCACATCTGGATCATGCTGTGTAGAACAAACCACCGCATTAAGATGAATTGGCTTGTTATTTTCATCATATTCTACTGTCACCTGTGTCTTTCCGTCTGGACGAAGATACTTTAATGTACCATCTTTGCGTACTTTTGTCAACTGTCTTGCAAGCTTATGAGCCAGAGCAATAGGATATGGCATAAACTCCTCCGTCTCATTTGTCGCATAGCCAAACATCATGCCCTGATCCCCTGCGCCAGTATCCAGATTATCAGTCAAAACGCCTTCCTTCGCCTCCAACGCCTTATCAACACCCATAGCAATATCCGTAGACTGCTCATCAATCGCCGTCAGCACTGCACAAGTATTCCCATCAAAGCCATATTCTGAACGATCATAGCCAATCTCTTTTACTGTCTCACGGACAATCTTTGGAATATCCACATACGCCTTTGTCGTGATCTCTCCCATTACCATAACAAAACCTGTATTTGTGCAGGTTTCACATGCCACACGGCTCATGGGGTCCTGTTCCATCAGCGCGTCAAGAATCGCATCGGAAATCTGATCACACATTTTATCAGGATGTCCCTCTGTTACTGATTCTGATGTAAATAATCTCTTCTCCATCTCTATCCTCATTTCTGCGCCATTTTCTGACTAAAACAATTTGTGCCAAACAGCGCACAGGCACAAATGCTGTGTGAAGGCTCTCACACAAAATCAATAAACTGTATCCCTTGTCACGCAGGATGCATGCTGTACCAACAATACATTTTCTAACATCCCCGTGCAATCGAGTAGGGAAGTCTTTATCTCCCTACTCACCGTGCGACCTGTGCACCACGCTAGTGGCACATTTCCTCTGCACAAGTCTGCGCATAAAAAAAAGTCCATTTAAATGGACTCGATATTACGTATCAAATCCACTTATTGTTCGATTTGCCATAGGCATATACCGCTCAGGTTGGCACCTTCCTCACATAGGGGTTGCCGTGACTTCACAGATCCTTTGTATCTCCATCACTCTGAATAAGGGAATATAATCAAATATGAACTTTTCTCATATCTTATATATACACCATTTTTCTTCTTGAGTCAAGCTATATCTTTGAAAAATTAAAAGGACACTGATCGCTAGTATAAATTTTTACTTCCTCCAATATCACAATTTTACCACAATTCCACGCCAACAGTCTTGTATATTGTACAATTCTTTTCATATTTTTATTAGACTACGTAAGATTTCTTTTTTGTTGGAAAATTTTAATTTACATATACATATTATCAGGAATATGGTATAATCCATTTATGGAAAGTATCCATGACAGGGTGGTAGCCTCCTAGCTTATCCCGGCTTGCCGGAGTACATAGAAAGGAGGTGACGTTTATGACAGCTTTTGAAATTATTTCGATTTTCATCGAGATATTAGCGTTGCTAATTGCTTTCGGTAGCTTTGTTATTGCGTTGCTTGTCTTTCTCAATAAGAGAAACAAGCGTAAAAAATAAGCCTCCCTCGTCTGGTCCACGAGAGAGGCAGTGTCCGTAAGGACATTTAACTCAATTTAGGAGCATCCACTTTGGAATGGGTGCTTTCCCTTTTTATATATACATTATAGCATTGATTTTTGCAAATTTCAAGTGTTTTTACGTTATCTACCACAGTCCTAAACTGTCCTCCGCATCCACCCACATCTGCAAATTACCATCAAATGTTAATCGGGCATATTCAAGTAGTTCGTCTATTGCCAGCGCATCCAACTCACATTGAGAACAGGGAGGAGTCCTCAATCCATCTTCCGCTACATTACAGTCAATTCATAGGATATATCCGTCAAAAATGGTTACATCAACGCTGTTGTGTGTTCATTCCGTGTAAAATCCGTGTAAACAACCGTTCTTATATATCACAATCCCTATATTTACTTGATTCTACTGAATAAATAGCTTATCTCTTGCAAATAAAATAAAAATACAATTTATAGAATAATCAAAACGGCTAAAAAATAATGTCTATTGGGTTATTTACTGGCCTATGGATTTATTCTATCCGTTGTTATGATTTATATCAGAAAAGAGGTGTAAATCATGAAAACGGAAAGAAAAAATATAAATATACAAATCGGAAAACGCCTGCGAGAATCTAGGACAAACATGAATGTAGATAAGGCAGAGATTGCAAAAGTACTTGACATCACAGAAGAGCATTACCGTAAGCTTGAAGCAGGAGCCACTGGGCTTTCAGTAGATAAGCTTTTGGCATTATATCATACATATGGAATGGACCCCACTTATTTAATTACAGGCGTAAGCAGTAATGTTATGGATTTTAATTTGGATTATTATGTGGCAAACAGCAGCAAGGAACAAAGAAATCAATTTTTTGATCGCGTTTTAGCGTACTTGTCCAAGCTGATAAGAAGCGGAAATGCATAAAGCAAATATAAAGTTATAAATAGTATCTGTAATAAGTGGACAGAAAAAGCCAGAAATAGATATATATTTTCTCTGCGAAATATGGTATGATAAAAGAGATAAAGTATCTTTTATATAAAATAAGGAGAAAATGTATGATTTCTGATGAATTATTCAGACTTGCATTTGAATACAGAAAAACAAAGCTTTGGGAAAAAATGTCAGAGGACACAATCTTTGCCGTAAAATTGTCAACAGGAGAGCTTGGTTATATCAGCATCGTAAATTCTGACAGGGCAAATTATGGATTGGAATTATATATAGGAGAGCAGGGGTTAAATAGCCTTCGCACAATACTAGAGGCCAGCAATACTTGGTGGACCATAGAATATCAGGAAAGCCTTATTGGGCAAAATTGTTTGTTGTGTACTTTTGAAGGAAAACATGCATTGACACCCTGGGATTACAAAGAAATTATAGATTATGCGCGCTCTTTTGGCATAAGGCTGAGTGGAAAAAATGCATTTCCCCAGTTTATCAAATGTGTTTCGGGCTATTATCCGTGGAAGATAGAGGATGATAAAGAAAAGGCAATGCTCTGTGAAGCGCTTTCTGCTGCAATAGAATTGTCCAATCTTTTGAAAACAAAATGGCCGCATGAATTAGGACTGAAGCAAATAGATGATAAGACTCAGGAAATTGCTGTATTTGAAAAAATAGATGGCATATATAAGATGCAATTTCAAGAACTGCCAGAGCCAAAGCCAAAGCTTTGGCCAACTCCACAGGCAAGCAATGAGATTGGCATTGCCAATTTAAAAAAGATAAAAAAGACAGGTGTGTGGGAATGTGGTCTATTGCGGTTTTATAGGCCAATTCAAAATGAAGAAGAGGATATACCATATTATCCAATGTTATTGTTAGCCTTAGAGACATCCAGCAATTATATGCTTCCTGTTGATTTGGCAATACATTATGAAGAAAATCCAGAAGGGTTGTTAAATTCTTTTATTAATGCACTGATACAGCAGGGCATATGCCCAAAGCAAATTATGGTGCGCGATGATAGAACTTATGCATTTGTAAACATGTTTTGCAAGAAGCTTAAAATTCCGCTTAGCATGAAGAAAAAACTCCCGATGCTCCAGGAAGCAGAGTATGAATTTTATGAACATTTTTATATGAACGAAAAAGAATTGTGGAATATAACTGCGGAGATGGATATGGCATATCAGTCCGAAAAAAACACAGAAAAAAAGAGCGCAAAAGTGACCTCCATCCATGCCAAGCAGGAAGAATCCTATATAATTAGCGTCTCTCTTTATGCTGGCTGCTACCGCCATATAAAAATCTCAGGAAAAGCAACGTTATTTCAGCTTCATGAAGCGATTATAGAAGCGTTTGATTTTGATGACGATCATGCACATGCATTTTTTATGGATAATGTATGCTGGAGTGATAAGGATGCATATTTTTCACCGCAAATTTCTGATACGCCACTGCAAACAAAAAAATATAAATTAAATCAATTAAATCTATTAAAGGGAGATTTATTTAAATATTTATTTGATTTTGGAGATGAATGGGTATTTCAATGTAAAATACTTCGAATTGTGGAAGAACAGACTGCACAGCCAACAGTAATTAAAAGCAAAGGAGATGCTCCAAATCAGTATAATATGGATGATTGGTAATTTTCTGCAAAGTGGACAAATTGTAATAAATAAAGTGAGCTAATGCATAGCTTGTGTTGGCTCATTTTATTATTTCAAAATAATCTGAAAAAAGGAACTCAGAAAATGGATATAATACAGATACCAAACAGGATAAAAAAAATAATTGGCACCGACTATACCATCGATCAAATAGGAATGTCATCGGCATCGGTATTGTTGTTCCAAGATAAAGTATTAAAAATTCGGGAGATTGACGAAGAATCACGACGCGAAGTGCAGATTATGGAATGGCTGAAGGGAAAAATTCCTGTGCCAGAGGTTTTATACTATGAAGAGCATGAGGAGAAGAGTTATCTGCTTATGTCAAAAATTTCAGGAAAGATGGTCTGTGAAGAGAATTATATGAAGAATCCTGAGCAACTACTATCTATACTGACAGAAGGTTTGACCATGTTATGGCAAACAGATATATCAGATTGTACATTCGACAGCAGCATAGAAAAAAAGCTGGAAATGGCAACACGTCAAGTTCATTTGGGGCTTGTAGATCTGGATAATGTGGAACCAGAGACCTTCGGTGAGGAAGGCTTCAAAGATCCAGAGGAGCTGCTTGACTGGCTGGTGCAGAATAAACCAAAGGAAGAATATGTACTATCCCACGGGGATTTCTGTCTGCCAAATATTTTTGCAAATCATGGAAAGCTTAGCGGTTTTATTGATCTAAGCAAAATGGGATATGCTGACAAATACCAAGACATTGCGCTGTGTTATCGCAGTCTTAAGCATAACATAGATGGAAAATATGGCAGCGGCACATGGGAAATCTTTGATCCTAACATTTTATTTGATATACTTAAAATAACCCCAGACTGGGATAAAATAAAATATTATATTTTATTAGACGAGCTATTTTAGTTTATAATACATTTTATAATAATTTCACCAATTTATAATTCCAAAAGCATCTAACAAATCCATTATATTTAGAAAGGAGCCTTTCCTATGTTAAAGATAGGTTGTCATATGTCCACTGCAAAGGGATTTGCCAGTGTCGGCAGAACGATGGAACAGATAGGGGCAAATACTTTTCAGTTTTTTACCAGAAATCCAAGAGGGAGCCGTGTTAAAGAATGGGATGATAAGGATATTCGCACATATCTTTCTTTTGCCGACAGTCATGGTTTTATTGCTCCACTTGCTCATGCACCTTATACGCTAAATCCCTGTGCAAAGGATGAAAAACTGCGCAAATTTGCATTTGAGACGATGGAGGATGACCTAAAAAGACTTCAAAAGCTTCCTGGCAGTCATTATAATTTTCACCCCGGCAGCCATGTAGGACAGGGAAGTGAAAAAGGAATTGAGTATATTGCTGATATGTTAAATAAATTATCCGACTACCCCACCACTATTTTGCTGGAAACTATGTCTGGAAAAGGAACAGAGGTCGGAAAAAGCTTTGAGGAGCTGAGAGCTATTATTGATAAGGTAGAGAATAAAGAGCGATTGGGTGTATGTCTGGATACTTGCCATGTATTTGACAGCGGATATGATATTGTATCTCATTTAGATGATGTGCTAAAAGAATTTCATCAAGTGATTGGATTAGAACGGTTAAAGGCCGTTCACCTCAATGACAGTATGAATCTATTAGGAAGCAGGAAAGACAGACATGAAAAGCTTGGAAAAGGAAATATTGGTTTGGATGCCTTTGCTGTTATTATCAATCATGAAAAGCTTCGTGATCTTCCCTTCTATCTGGAAACTCCAAATGAACTGGATGGTTATGCAGACGAGATTGCTCAGTTGAAGAAGCTATATAAAGAAAAGTAAGCGTTTTATTATTTTGGTTTGTGATAAGTAAAAAATAATACAGAAGGAGGTTATTATGGAATCTAGGTTAGATCAACAATATAATTTTATCAGAGAGATTGATAAGGAAAAGAAAATTATAAGACAAACTTATCTGTCGGATGGCAGCAGAAAGGAGAATGATGCAGAACATGCATGGCATGCGGCAATTATGACAGTTCTTCTCAGTGAATATGCCAATGAGAAAATTGATGTATTAAAAACGGTGACAATGCTTCTTTTGCATGATGTGGTGGAAATTGATGCTGGGGATACGTATGCATATGACGAAGAGGGAAAGAAAACTCAGAGACAGCGGGAGGTGGCAGCGGCAGACAGAATATATAGCCTGCTGCCAGAGGATCAGAAAAAGAAATTGCGGGATTTATGGGAGGAATTTGAAGCATGTGAGACACCAGAAGCAAAGTTTGCTAGAACGATGGATCATATACAGCCACTGATTCTTAACGATGCCTCCAATGGAATAAGCTGGCTGGAGCATGGTGTGTGCCTAAGCCAGATATTAGAAAGAAATCAACATACCTCAGAGGGCTCGAAAACACTCTGGGAATATTCCCGCGAAAAGCTTTTGCAGCCCAATGTGGACAATGGCAAAATTAAAATAGAATAAAGATACATCATATTTCTACTTCCACTAATTTGCTATAACGCCTTAATGCATATTCTCCATCATGTGCTTCTCCGGGTATGGTACGGGACATATCCGATCCATAAGTAACTCGGACAACACCCGCTTTTATCAATTCTTTTGATAAAGCAAGACGATCTTTTTCTAAGCAGAGAAGCCCGACTGTTTGAAGATAACCCTTAGATGGTTTTAACATTTTTACAATGTTTTTTCGAGGGAGGGGTTTTATCCAGCAGTTACGAAACATATAGGACAATTCTGGCTCACTATCATAGGAAAGAATAATACTTGCTCCCTTTCCTCTTAGAATTTCTCTGTGTGAGTCTTCCGATTCAAGCTCTTCGTTGTAAAGAGAAATACTTGTTTTTCCGCGGATTCCAATAGAAAGCGGCGGATAAGTTATGCTCTCTTCTTCCAGTAGCTTTAGAAAAGAATGGCCGATGGATTGTATCACATCTTTTTTATCTGTATCTACAAAGATTCCTTGGCAAGAGCTACAAAGAAGCTGATTCGTTTCACAGATATGGGCAGCAAGCCCGCGAAGCTCCTCTTCTTTAGCATCCAAGGTCAGATAGGCAAAGCTGAGCTTATGTCCCCAGCTAATAATCTGTGTAGAAGGAGAAGCCAATGTCCTTGCAGCACGGACAGCTTCATCGCCTCCCCACACAACAATGGCATCCGAAATATTTTCTAATTTTTTTAAAATGGTTGTGTGAGTGGAGGATATGTCAAAAACGGCAATATAAGGTGCGAGACATGGCTCAATCTGAACTAATTTTTGCAAGAGAAGAATAGACAATCCATCATCCATAGAAGGCAGTTTCAAAATATTAATATTTCCAGCAAGCATTCCTTCTATTACGCTGTAAAATGGCAGCCCCTCTGCGTTACCTGCCGCGATATGAAATAGAACGCCAAGAGGAACATAGCTTCTCTGAATTGTTATGCCAGAGGGAAGTATAATAGGAGCGAGATGCTCTGTAAGACAACCAAGCTCTATTTGATATTTTGTTTCTATATGCTCACGCTGAAAAAAGGAGACAGCTTGTTGAAGCTGGTGCTTCGTAAACATTCCTCTGTCAAGAAGGGGCTGTATGATCGAATCAAAAAGTCCCTTTTGTATTTGTTCTGAAAGAATGGAACAGGCATGAATCACTTTCTGATACAGAGAAATTTGGTTTTCCAGTGTGTGAATACAATGCTCTGGTAATTGATTTAAAATAAAGTCTAACCTATCATCAGAAAAAATTTTTCCATCAAAAAGAATCATGCATATCTCCTTCCAAAATGGTTTTCATCAAGCTTTCTGCCCCTGCTGCACAGGTAGTAATATCCTCCATACCCACACGGCCCAATAATTCCAGATAGGGAGATTGTATACCACATCCACAGTTGTGATGTAAAATACCAAGATCATCTGTCATAATACTCACCAGTGGAACACTGTGAACCATAGGAGTAATTAGATTGACCAGTCCCGGTGTTCCGTCTGGCACGGGCTTAAGCGTATCAACATCACGAATTATCACTCTACTGTAAATTGGTACATGGAAATGATGCTTGGAACATGCACAATATAGAATTGGATGCTCCACAGCCCCAAAAAATTCCAGACAATTCTCCTCTTTTATTCCCAGAACCTCGTCAATTAATTGATACATAGTTTCTTTATCGACCTTTTTTGAGGTGTGCTGCTTCCATCCCCCGCCAAATGCAATCAAAGATCTCTTAGGCATCTTAAGCTGGATTCCTTCTTCCTTCATCTGGCTCAAAAGCCAGTAAGCATGAAAGGGAAATCCCATAATTCGAACTGGAAATGACTGACGGCTAAGGCATATCAGCCTTTGTTTCACATGTTCAAGATTAAGAGCATAATTGCCATTCTTATACGTCAAAGCATACGTTCGTGATAAAGCAGGTGCAAGCCATGTATAGCCATACGCTGTCTTTGCCACTGCCATAGAAGCATGACGGTTATATTCATAACCAAGAACAATATAATGGCACGGAACAGCAGACAATAGCTTATGTTTTCTGCCCACAGCAAGCACCATGCCAAGTCCAGCTAGAAGTGTTTGAAAATCAAGACCAACTACACTTTTATTTCCACTTGTACCAGAAGAAGTAGCCTTGATCAAAAGCCTGCGCTCTGGTACAGAGATCATACAATGATGTTTAAAATACAAGGTAGGAATGAAAGGAAGCTCTGCTAAGGAAGAAACTGCTAGAAGTTTTTCGCGGGTAAAACCTCGGCTGATAAGAAGATGACGGTAAGATGTACAGTTGTCAAACTGAAAGATTATATTCGTGATGACCTTTTGAAAAAAAAGTAGCTCCGTATGTTCCAGATCGTAGGGATCTCGACGCCAAAAAAGAGATTTCATGCCATTATCTCCTATGCAAAACATAGATTTATATCATCATTTTCGAAAGAGGTCCGCATAACCAAGCCATTCTTATTCTCTGAGCGGCCCTCCCTTCAAAAATGATTCTAAAATCTTATTTCATTTCAACAACATCATCTACTATTCTATTGTCACTAATTCATATTCTCTTACACCAAAGCCCAATGCTGCGGCGGCTTCCACGGTCAATACTCCATTTTTGGATTCAATTCTCTCTATCAAATGGTCTCTGCCCGGATCATCAGAAGCATAAACCAGATCTAGACACGCCTGATCGATTGCTATCGGATCAAGAGAAGCCAATATACCAATATCTTTCATGCAAGGATCTTCTGCTACAGCACAGCAGTCACAGTCAACGGACATATTCTTCATCACATTAATATAAGCAATATTTCCCTTTAAATATTTCACTACAGAAGAAGCCGCGTCTGCCATAGCACGCAAGAAGGAATCGTGATCAGAATTCCAGAAATCCTTCGGATCTCCTACTCCATGTATATATCCTTTTCCATAGGAGGATGCCACTCCAATAGAGAGCTGTTTGATTGCTCCGCCATAGCCGCCCATCGGATGCCCTTTAAAATGAGACAGCACCAGCATAGATTGGTAATTTGCAAGATTTTTTCCAACAAAATTCTTTTTGATTGCTTTTCCTTCTGGTATCTCAAGCTCCATATCTGGTCCCTCAGCGTCCAGCAGATCAACCTTAAAATATTTACTCCAGCCATGCTTCTCTAATGTTCTTAGATGTTTTTCTGTTGTGTTGCGCTCTCCTTCATAAGCAGTATTACACTCCACCACCGTACCACCGACTGCATCAATCACTGGTTTCCAGAAATCGGGCTTTAAAAAATTTTGATTGCCAACCTCTCCTGAATGAAGCTTAATGGCAACATTTCCGTCTAACTCCTTCCCAAGCGCCTTGTAAAGTTTCAACACTCCTTCTGGTGTAATCGTTTTTGTAAAATACACTGTTGATTTCATACCACCCTACGCCGTTACTGAAAACTTATAAAAAAATCAATAAACATTATAAAATTTATCACTTTTCTGTTTCATTCCTGCTTCAGCCTGTATGCTTTCGCCGAAGCTACTTGCAAGTTCGTGTACAGTCCACAGGCGTAAATTCCCGATTAACGTTCGGTACCTATCTGCATTGGCGTGAAGGGTCAGTTTGCGGATTCTCCGTATCGTTTCAGATTCAATGCCGCCTGCAAATCCCGGTCTATTACGTTTCCACAGACGCACCAGAATACACGGTCTGACAGTTTCAAATCCTTCTTGACGACCCCGCAGCAGACGCACAGTTTAGAACTCGGATAGAACCGGTCCACAACCACAAGAGGAATGCTCTTCCACCCGCATTTGTACTCCAGCTGCCTTCGGAACTCATAAAACAACTGCTGCTGTACTGCTTTGGAGAGATGCCGGTTCTTCATCATCCCACTCACATTCAAGTCCTCAATACAAATGAACATTGGTTTTCTGTCCACGATTTCGGATGTCGTTTGATGCAGATAGTTATGATGGATGTTCGTTAATCGCTTTATTACCTTCAAAAGCTGCTTTTGGCTTTTTATAATGTTGCGTGTTTTACAGTAATTTTCTCCTTCCTTATTCTTTTCGAATTGCCGGGAAACGCGGCGCTGCAACCTGCGTCTGCGTTTCTCTAGCTTCTTTGCCTTCTTGTCTTTGTTAATGTTTTTGTAGATATTCCCGTCTGAACAGACCGCCAAGTCCTTCACCCCAAGGTCAATCCCTACCCCGTCGGTTTCTGGAGAGGAACCGCTGTCAGGATACGCAATGCCGACCGAGACATACCAATACAAACCGTCAAAGGTAAACCGGGGATTGAGGTACTTCCCGTCTGTTGGTATCCGGCCTTTCTCGCAAAGCCGTATCCAGTTCTGTTTTTGACGGTTCTTCCTCTTGCTGCCCGCGATCCCCTCTACCTTGACATGAGTATCCGTAAACTTAATTTTCACGGTGTCTTGGTAGAAAGACGGCACAGAATGTTTCTTGCTCTTAAACCTCGGATAGTTTGCTTTTCCTGTAAAGAATCTCTTAAACGCCCCACAGGCGTCCTTTATGGCCTGCTTGGCCACATTGTTGCTCATATTATTCAGCCACTCATAGTCAGGCTGTTTCTTCAACTGTGTGAACTCCTTACGCAAATCATAGTCAGACAGGAACTTCCCGCCTTTCCTGTAGTTTTCCTGCTCCCGGTCCAATGTCCAGTTATAAGCGAACCTCGCGCAGCCGGCGTATTGAAATAGGCGGGTAAGCTGTTTGTTATTGGGGTTCAGACGGACTTTGTATGACTTTATCATTCATATCGCCTCCCTTTTCCGTCAACTCCTTGATTCGCTTTCTGGCTTTGTTTGCCATCTTGCCCTGAAGCCGGCAGACAACAACCGTAATAATCCGAACCAAATCCTCCACAAGTTCCTGCCGTTCCAAGTCGTCTTTTTGCTTTGGGCTGGACACCCTACAATAGCCGATAGAAATTTTATCCTTTTTGCATTTTGCCTCTGTCACTTGGTTTCACTGTTCGATAGAATAATACCTATATCCGCTGGGAGATGTATGGTGCGGAGGAAGCTTTCCGTTTGCGTCCCAGTTTCGGAGCGTTTGTGTAGTCACTCCAATCATTTTGGCAAATTTATGGATTGTATAAAATTCCGATATAATTACCCACTTCGGGTTATTGCCCTATAAGGTATATCGGCAAATTCCAAAATAGCTTTAATAATTTTATATATTTTTATAATTTTTATTTATCTGTTATATGCCTCCTAAATTTATTTTTTTACCTGTTTTTTCTATCTTATACTATTTTTACAGAATGTGCAAGTATAGAACTGATTATCTGAAGGTTTCTTGAAAATAATAAAACATAAAT
>CAMUFS010000047.1 GCA_947088195.1 uncultured Clostridia bacterium | reverse complement strand
GTGACGGAGGATACCAATGATTTGGTTCTGCGGACCTCTTTCGAAAATAATAAGACTCTATGTTTTGTATAAAATATAGTTTTTTATTCCAATTTTATCAAACTTGCGTTATAATATTTACACTATAATAGCTGGAGAGAGGAGTCCAACATGTGGATTGCAGATAAATGGAAGGATTATGAAATTCTTGATACATCTAATGGAGAAAAACTGGAGCGATGGGGCAATTATCTTCTGATTCGCCCTGACCCTCAGGTTATATGGAATACACCCAAAATTCATAAAGGCTGGAAACAAAAAAATGGTCACTATCACCGAAGCAACAAAGGTGGTGGCGAATGGGAATTTTTTGATCTGCCAAAGCAGTGGTCCATCTCTTACCGGGACCTTACCTTTCATCTAAAACCCTTTAGCTTCAAGCATACTGGACTGTTCCCTGAGCAGGCAGCAAACTGGGACTGGTTTTCAGAAAAAATCCAGAATGTCGATCGCCCTGTCAAAGTATTGAATCTCTTTGCCTACACAGGCGGCGCAACCCTTGCTGCGGCAAAGGCAGGTGCCTCTGTCACTCATGTCGATGCTTCTAAGGGAATGGTCACATGGGCAAAAGAAAACGCTGCATCCAGCGGTCTTGCTGATGCCCCCATCCGCTGGATTGTAGATGATTGTGCAAAATTTGCAGAGCGTGAGCTTCGCCGTGGCAACCATTATGATGCTATTATTATGGACCCGCCATCCTACGGAAGAGGCCCAAAGGGGGAAATATGGAAAATAGAGGACGCCATTCACCCACTTGTACAGCTTTGTACGAAGCTGCTGTCTGATAAACCACTCTTCTTCCTAATTAACTCCTACACAACCGGCTTCGCGCCGTCTGTCCTTAGTTATCTGCTTGGCTGTGAGGTTGTGCCAAAATTTGGCGGACATGTACAAGCAGACGAAATTGGGCTGCCTGTAACACAGACAAGCCTAACCCTTCCCTGCGGTTCCTCTGGACGCTGGGAATGTTAAACATATAGCCAGCCTATTATTTTTCTTCATTCCCCTGTTTTCGAAGGGGCTTGGGGAAAATAATAGGCTGGCTATACAGATCTTTTTTTTAATAATAATTTTTTTGTCTATTCCTCTTTGTCTTTTTCTTTTTTTCTTATTTTTTTCAATATCCTATCATTAAGCTCTAATTCTTGATGATAGATAAATTTATTATTTTCACCAACATATTCCACCATACAATAATCCTCTGAGGCGACTGGCAATTTTTTTCTGGCAAGAAGCCATTCAACTAAAGTCTTTATCATATAATAGATTACAGCAAATACGGGAACTCCCAAGATCATTCCCACAAATCCAAATAACCCGCCTCCCAAAAGAATGGCAAATACCACCCAGAAAGCAGATAGCCCTGTGGAATTGCCAAGGATTTTCGGTCCAAGAATATTTCCGTCTATCTGTTGCAAAATTATAATAAAGATCACAAAACACACGCACTGTTTCCAGTCAACCAAAAGAATCAGGAAGGCACTTGGTATCGCGCCAATGTATGGTCCAAAAAATGGTATTACATTGGTTACTCCTACAATCACACTGACCAATACCATATATGGAGTGCCCATAATATATAAGCCAATAAAACAGATAATTCCAATAATCAATGAATCCAACAGTTTTCCTGATATAAAGCCGCCAAAAATACGATTGCTCTGGCGCGTAATGGTTAGTATGTTATTTGCCACATTTGGCTTAAACAATGCATAGAGCATTTTCTTTCCCTGCCCTATAAATTTTTCTTTGCTCATCAACACATAGATGGAAACAATCACACCAATCATCATATTCAAGAAAGAGTTAAATACACTCATAATAATATTGGTCAAATTGGAAAGCAAAATATTCATCTGAGGAATCAGATCCGTGCTGATAAAGCTCTCCATGTGCTCCATAATCTTTCCATATGCTTCGCCTGAAAGCACTTGTATCTCAGGATGCTCTTTTAAAAGATTGTCGATAAAGCTTTGTACCTCTCTAACATAAAAGGGAAAGGAATCGATCATCGTCGCTATGCTCTCTGCAAGTCTTGGCGACACCAAAAGAAGTAACCCACACACTACTATTGTCGCTATCACAAGCGCAATTAAAATGGAAAGCCCCTTGGCTATTCCTTCCGCACGCTTGTCATTTTTCATTCTTTCTTTTAAGATAATCGCCAACCTGCGATTCCAAAAGCTCTCAATAGGTCCAAGCAGATAAGCAATCACCAGACCATATATAATTGGTGATAGTATTTTTAATATTTTGCTAAGCAGCACTCCCACATCATGAAGACGAAAAATAAAAAAGAAAAATATTACACTTGCCGCCACCACACAAAATGCCGTTATGCCCCACATAACAAACTTCTTTTCATTTTCTTTAAACATCTGTAATCCCCCTGCCGCTTATCCTACAGTCCCTCAACTGCCCATTTATAAGTATTCACTGCGTCAAGTAATGCACTTTCTGCTGTCTTGCAAGCGGTTTCTTCTGATATATAGGAAAGTTTTTTCTGCTCATATTCCAATCTGGAAATTAAACCCAGATTAAACTGCTCTTCCACTTGTTTCATCTGACGCTCTGCATTAGCAAGCTTCTCCTCTGCCATAGTAAGCTCTGTCATCTTCGTCTGAATATCCAGATAAGCGGAATTTACCTCTGTTCTTACATTGTCGCGCTCCGCATTTAAAGAGTAGAGATCCGATTTTCTGGATTCATAAGTGCTACCGGGCCCATTGTTATTATTCATCACATTCTGCTTGTTGCGCACACTGAAATTTCTGCTAAGTGCTCTGTCTATATCCTGATATAAATCAATGGAAACAATATATTCATAATCTACTTCTGGCAGCTCACCAAAGGTGATATCCTCATTAAAATTTTTGCCCACCAGCTTACAAAATTCCTGTTTCAAGGAGGTTATCTGATTCTCAAGACTGGTTATGTTATTTTTGATGCTTGTGACATTGTAAAGTGCATCTGCCACATCATTGTCCGTGCACATTCCCAGCTCCTTCTGCACCAAAGTCCCCTGATATGCCGTCTCTGCCACTGTCAAATTTGCATTAAGCTGATCCATATTATAGACAAGCTGATAATAGGTCGGATACATGCTTTGCGCCGCCTTGACCATCGTAGCCTCCGCCTCAGAAAATTGCAGATAATAATTGGTCAGATCAGAGGAGGACATACCAGAGCCATTTGCCATGGAACCCATCATATCGCTCATAGTAGAGTTCACTTCCTGAATACTTTGAATATACCCTCTCTGTACTTCCAAGGTCGCCAATGTATTCTGCAACGCTGCTATTTGATTCTGAGCCGCCATTCGCTCTGCCTCGCTTGTCATTGTCTCCATCTGCGTATAGAGCTGTCGAATATTATTCTGATAACCGCTAATTCCTTTGTCCAACTGTTTTAATGCATCATCCATAGAATTGTCCGCGTCCTTATAGCCACCTGTCGGGCTGGATACCGAGCCGGATTCCTCCGCTCTCTCATAAGCATCTCGCAGACTGTTATATGTATAGCGATTGCTGATCACGGTATTATTATAATGGCGTACCAAAAAATCTATCTCTCCATACTCCACTAGACTATCTGCAAGCTGTGCCTCTGAATACTCCGCCGTACTTTTTGTCGTATAGCTCTGCAGCTTTGGTATTGTGTAGGGACCATCCTCATCACTGTCTGCCATTGCCGGAACCATGGCGCCAACAAGCAGTATGCCACTTAACAGACCAGCTTCCAAACGCTTTCTTGTATGTTTCTCTATTCTAATTTTCACTTTTCTCCTCCTTATATACTTCTCAATGCATCAATAGGATTTAACTCACTTGCTTTTTTCGCTGGAGTAAATCCAAAGATAATACCCACCGCTGCTGAAAATCCAACGCCCAGTGCTATCGCTCCCCATGAAATAGGAATTGCAATGTCCATCACTGCTCCGCAGGCAAATGAAATGGTAAGTCCGACAATCACTCCAAAAATACCACCTAATGTAGAAAGCATAATCGCTTCTGTCAAAAACTGTACTTGTATCAGCCTTGGCTCTGCACCCAAAGCCTTTCTAAGTCCAATCTCCACCGTTCGTTCTGTAACAGATACAAGCATCATATTCATAATACCAATGCCTCCTACCAGCAAGGCGATCGATGCGATCGCTGTCAGTGCTGTTGTCAGCATGGCCTGCATACTTTTCATCATATCCAACAGGCTGTCCATCACAATTAGCATATAACTATTATCCTTATGATTAAACAGATTGTCAAGATATTGCTCAATGGTATCTGATATTTGATTGGTATTTTCTGCCTCCTCTGACATATAAACCTCCAGACTGTACACACGGTTCTGTCCTGTCAGATTCATCAAGTTTTTATAAGGAATATAAATATCTGTGGTATTTCCTGACATAAGCGACATAACAGACTCATCCGATCCATCAACCACACCTACAATCCTATAGACACTTCCCATAATTGTAATATTTTGTCCAACTGGATTTTCGCCCAAAAATGCTTTATGCATAAAGTCTGCGCTGATCACACAAACTCTATTTTTATTCTCCACATCAAGGACATTCAACCCTCTTCCCATGGACAGCAAATTGGCATTTCGCTTGAAAAATGTCTCATTTTTTCCATCGACAACAATCTCCTCATAGATCGTTCCATTTCTGCTAATATCAACTTGTGTATTAATGGATGGTGCTATCCCACTCACGCCATCTATCTGATTGATCTCCATCAGCTCTTTATCCGTCAATCCCTGTTTTAAGGGTGTTCCCTGAACACTGATCACAATCGTGTTGGCGCCAACACTGTCAAATTGCTCATTTACATTATCAATCACTGCCTGAACCACTGTGATCAAAGCGATAATAGCAGTGACGCCTATTACGATACCGAGAATTGTCAAAAAGGAACGAAGCTTATTCTGTATAATATTCTCCCACGACATCTTTATACTTTCTCTAAGCATCCTCCATCACCCCTTCCGACATTACTCCGTCAAGGATCTTTACAATTCTTCCCGCATGTTCCGCGATATGCTTATCATGCGTGATCATAATAATGGTCCTTCCCTCCTCGTTCAATTCATGAAATAGCTCCATCACCTGTGCGCCCGTCTTTTGATCCAGAGCACCTGTCGGCTCATCGGCAAGCAAAATAGATGGCTGCGTCACAACAGCGCGGGAGATCGCCACTCTCTGCTGCTGCCCACCGGAAAGCTGATTGGGATAGAAATCCATCTTATTTCCCAGTCCCATGCGCTCTAACATAGTAGCTGCCCTCTCTCGGCGCTCCTTTCTTGGCAGCTTGGCATATATCAATGGAAGCTCTACATTCTCCAGAATGGTATTCCTTTTTAGAAGCTGGAATGACTGGAAAATAAATCCTATCTCCTTATTTCTGATACGTGCCAACTCAATCTGATCTAGATCCGCAATCTCTCTTCCATTTAAAATATATCTTCCTGAGGTCGGCACATCCAGACAACCAATAATATTCATCATCGTTGACTTGCCGGAACCAGATGGACCCAGAATCGACACAAATTCTCCTCTTGACACATTGAAATCAATGTGATTTAGCACCACCTGCTCCTCGTCCCCAATGGTGTAGCATTTGACGATATCCGTCATCTCCAACAACTTCTCTGGCATCTAGTTCCCTCCCATCTGCATCTGCATAAGCTGCTCATAAAGAGAATTATCAATATAGTACAACACATCCCCCTCATTCACACCTTCAAGGATCTCTGCCTGAAAGCCATCGTTAATGCCGACTGTCACATATTTTATTTGTATATTGCCCTTTTCATCCTTATATTGTACATATGGCTGATTTTGTTTGTCAAACTGCAGTGCATTCATGGAAACCAACAGTGCATCCTTGGTGCTGTCCTTTAAAGACTTCACCTCCACTGTCATACCACCCAGCACACTGCTGTCATGCTCAAATTCTACCTCAGCATTAAAATACGACATGCCCGCCGTCGCAGTCGCCTGAAGATCAATAGAGCTCACGGTTCCCGGCTTCTCTATCCCCAAGGCATCTATGTATACACTGACTTGACTCCCCACTTGCATGGTAGAATAATCATATTCGTCTACCTTTACAACCGCTTTCACAGAATCCGTATCAAGAATATCCATTATCAATGCACCTGCATTAAGCTTTACATCTGGATCTACATAAATTTTGGATACAATACCATCAACCTCCGCCTTCACTTCCCTGTCACCAATCTGCTTGACAAGACTGTCATAGGAATTTTGAGCCTGCGTCACCTGTGCCTGAGCAGAGGCAACACTGATATTTGAGGTATTTTTCAAAGACTGGTAGGTAGAATTTGCCGTATTATATTGCTCATTGGCAACATCATATGCTGTCTTTGCCTGATTATAGCTTTGTTCTGATGCAAGTCCTGCCTCAAACAAGGAATTTGTTTGTTGAAGCGTGCGCTCTGCATCCTCCAAAGAGAGCTTTGCCTGATTTAACGTTCCCTGTGCCTGCGAAAGCTGCTGATTCATATTTGCCTGTGTGCTGGACAAAGACAACCGTGCTGTCTCAATCGCGCTCTCTGCACTGGCAACCGCAAGCCTGTAATCCTCCTCATCAATAGTATAAAGGATATCACCCTTCTTTATCTTGTCGCCCTCTTTTACATGAATCTGCGTAAGCTTCCATGATTGGGCGCTCACAACATTATTCACCTCTGACAACTGCGTATTTCCACTGAAGCTGTAGAAGATGTCCATATCACCTCTGGTGACAACTGCTGTGCTGTACAGATTATCCACCGCTTTTTTGCTCTGGTTAATCACCACCACAACCAATGCAATAATCACAACAATTACAACACCTGCAATAATCAATCTCTTTCTTCTTTTCTTTTTCTTCATATCTTCCTCCTGTAAGCCATTCACTCTAAGGGTAGATGGAATGTTATATTACTTGCTTAATACAATCATACTATCTGCTCATGTATAAGAATATACTTTTTTATGATATTTTGCAAGTCAAAAAAGAAAAGTATCATACTCTTTATAATTATTTTATAATTGCAGGCTAATTTCCGCCATCTACATTTACCTGTGACTGCTCTGCATGTTCGAAGCCAAGTTCATTTTTTACCTCCGCAAAAACCTTATCTGCCTTCTCCTTAAGCTCCTCCAAAGAAAGTCCATCTAACCATGCATCTGTCTGATCCTTCTCCCCAGAATGTTCTTTGTCGTTCTCCTGTACACGCTTTTGCTTCTTTTTCTCAGCCTCCTCTTCCTCCGTAGGAAGACTTTGATAACGCCCTGATACGACAAACTCTATATGTTTCTTCTGCACTCCCATAACCTTCTTGAGAATCCGCTCCATCAACTCTTTTTTCTTTCCTTTGGGAATGTTAGGATTGCTTGCAACCTGTTTTGCTGCCGCCATAAACTGTCCCATAGTATTTAACTTTAATTCCTCCACGTCCTCTTTTGTATCGCATGATTTCAGCTTCTTTTCATATGCCTCTTTTTCCTGTTGAAGCTCCTGATACTCTTTATAAGCTTTTGGATCTGTCTTTTTTAAATAATCGATCTCCTCTGGTGTCAACCCTTCTCCCACCTTTAGCTTATTGTTGATATCCTCCTTTTGACGGCTTTCCCGCATTTTTGCCAAATCCTCTTCATAAAGGGCAATCTGGCGGCTTACTGGGTCCATCTCTGCAAATTCCTTTTTTCCAAGCTCCTTCTTTTTCAACTTCCACTTATTGTCCATATTGGCAAGCGCAGCCATATTTTGAACAGTACCAGAAAAAATTTTCATTCCAATCCTCACCCCTGATCTATATATCAATATGCAAAACTACTGATTACATTCCTCTCAAGTGTCTCCAAAGATTGTCTTACATATCCCACAAGAGGATATTCCCTTCCGTATGCATCTTCCATACGACTGCACAGATTTGCTATGTCTCTGTACACAGCATAATTTTGGTTCTGTCCCATCATATTCTCATTCTGATTTTTTATTATGGCGAACAGCATTGCATCATAGATCTGTAAAAAAGCGGAAATTATATCATTTCCCAGCGGCTCTATAAACACTCCCTGCCTCATAATAATCGAATATAGACGGCTTGAGGATATAATCCCTGTGTTTCCGGCTGTCATCATAGCCAACATACGATGGTAATCCGAGCACTTCAGACTGGTGATAAAATTATAATGCTCAGGATGATACTCACACACATCCATCGCTTCAATGTTTAACTCCATACCTAAGCTCTCAATTCTCAATTCAATCGTACTTGTAAAGCTAGACAAAAATACATCATAGTTATGGCGGTCACTTCGGAGCATATTTTTGTGCTTCATAATGTAATCAATAATCATCTGTTCTGCACAGGCAGCCTGATTGTCCACTCCCTCAATTACAGCATAAAGAGCGTCCACACCTCTGCATGTGGTAAACCTATAATTATTACGTTGGATACTCTCATAGATTAGGCTTTTGTCAATCATCGCGCTCTACTCCTTATTCTTCTTTCTTTTTATATTTGCAGCCTATTGTAGAAAATCAATTATATGATATGCCGTTCCTTTATAGTGCTGTTCCACGTGCACATAGATATTTTTATTATATCATATTCATTTCCTTCTCACAACCGATCTCGCATCAACATTTTTATCACTTTTCCTTGATTCTTATGTCCCAATCGTCCCTATTGACAAATTTTTATGCTTCTGTTATCATAAAAATTAACATAAGAAAAGCGATGACGGAAAAAAGTAGTTTATTTAGAAACATGCAGAGAGAATAGCATTTTGGTGAAAGCTATTTATGTGAAAAAATTTACGAAAACCATTCCAGAGCTGTAATGCTGAAATTTAGTAGGTATTACCGTATGCCTGCGTTAAAGGATAGGATTTGATGGAATCTGAAGTGAAAAGTTAAGGTGGAACCGTGCTCATGCACCCTTAAGGCTATTTTGTTATGGTCTTATGGGTGCTTTTCTTATGTTGTTCAATACAAAAGGCAATTTGCCAAAAAGTAGAAAGGAGCAACAATATGAAGGTTTTACAAAAAAACGGAGAAATTGTGGAGATGAGTTTTGAAGAGCAGGAAGGAAAAAAGGCTTTCTGGCATACAAGTGCCCATGTTCTTGCACAAGCAGTAAAGCGTTTGTATCCTGATACAAAATGTGCCATTGGACCGGCAATCGAAAACGGTTTCTATTACGATTTTGAATTTTCTTTTCCATTTACGGAAGAGCACCTGACAGTGGTGGAAAAAGAGATGCAAAATATTGTGAAAGAATCTCATTCTCTTCATGTAAGTGAAAAAACGCGAAATGATGCCATCGCGTATATGGAAGGTTGTAAGGAAATATATAAGCTTGCGCTTATTAAAGAGCTTGATGAAAAGGAACCTATTAGCTTTTATAGACAAGGAAATTATGAAGAATTTTGTTCTGGTCCTCATATATCCAATGTATGTCAAATTAAAGCACTCAAGCTGCTTTCGGTTGCTGGAGCCTATTGGCGCGGAGATGAAAACAATAAAATGCTCACAAGAATTTATGGTATTTCCTTTCCAAAAGCTTCTGAATTGGAACAATACCTGCATATGTTAGAGGAAGCGAGAGCAAGGGACCATCGTAAGCTTGGAAAAGAATTACAGCTATTTATGTTAGCTGACGAAGGACCGGGACTTCCATTTTTTCTGCCAAAGGGACTGGTACTAAAAAATATACTGATTGACTATTGGCGAAAAATACATTCCAGAGAAGGATATCAGGAAATATCAACGCCCATTATGTTGAACCGGCAACTGTGGAAAGCTTCTGGACACTGGGACCATTACAGAGATAATATGTATACTTTAAAGGTGGACGAAGAAGACTATGCAATCAAACCCATGAATTGTCCGGGTGGCATGTTAGTATATAAAAGCGAGCCTCATTCGTACAAAGAGTTGCCTATTCGAATGGGTGAATTAGGAATCATCCATCGAAATGAAAAGTCTGGGACACTACATGGCCTTATGCGTGTCCGCTGTTGTACACAGGATGATGCCCATATTTTTATGAGAGAGGATCAAGTGACAGATGAAATTCAAGGGGTTATGCGATTAATTGATGAATTTTACCAAAAATTTGGTTTTACTTATGAAATAGAACTATCCACAAGACCTGAAAATTCCATAGGTAGCGATGAAGAGTGGGAACTTGCCACGAATGCATTGAAAAATGCTGTTATGGGGATGCATAAATCCTATACCATCCATAAGGGGGATGGTGCATTTTATGGTCCAAAGCTTGACTTTCACTTAAAGGATTCCATTGGCAGAACTTGGCAGTGTGGAACGATTCAGCTTGATTTTCAGCTTCCACAAAGATTTCATATTGAATACATCGGCTCAGACGGAGAAAAGCATCGTCCTATTATGCTCCATCGGGTTGTATTTGGTTCCATTGAACGATTTATTGGCATATTAATAGAACACTATGCTGGTAAATTCCCTGTATGGCTATCCCCTGTTCAAATTAAGATTCTGCCGATATCTGACAAATATATCAATTATGCAAAAAATATTGCAGCCGTATTGCAACAACAGGAATTTCGGGTAGATATAGATGAGCGGGATGAAAAACTGGGATATAAAATCCGAGAAGCACGCATGGAAAAAGTTCCATACATGATCATTGTTGGAGAAAAAGAACAACAAAACAGAACCATTTCTGTAAGGCAACGTGATGCTACTGATAATCCAGAAATGGGAGAAATGAGATTAGATAAACTCATTTCTTTAATAAAAGATCTCGAATAATTACTCTTCGCGAGGGGCAATTTCATTTGCCCCTCATTTCTTGCTTTTCTACTCTGGGCTTGACAAATCAGAATCAACATTCAATATCTTTTCAATTCTTTTACAAATAACAAATGATGAAAAAGAGCTATTTTTCTATATTCCTCCATTTTTGATACTCTCATTTCAAGCTTCATCATTTGTATTTGCCATTCCTCTGTTCCATGCTTCTGCTGATTTTGCTGCAAATGCCAAAAAGTGCGAATACCAAATAAATCTAATAGTTTTAATTTTTCATTCCACTTTGTAATCTGTTCATCTTCATAATATCGGATGGCTCCAAATTGTGAAGATACACCATCTTTTCCATCTAACAAATCATTTGCTTTCCCTATATCATCAAGAAGAACTGCCATCTGCATAACACGACCTGCACGATTGTGTTTTACTATGGAAAATCTACCTCCAACTTTTAACAAACGGCACAATTCATTGATAACTTGCTCTTTGTCGTCAATATATTCCAAAACATTATGGCAAATGATCAAATCAAAAGACTCATCCTCTAACTCCGAAATCTTAGAAATATCTCCCACAATTTGCTTATATGTATAATCCTTCCATCTATGATTTAGCATTATCTCCGAAGGTTCTACTGCAATGACAGTGTTTTTATTTGCAAAATGATTCGCTGTTATTCCTTCCCCACTTCCAAAATCCAGTATCCTTTTTCCTTCTATTTCCCCTAACTGCTCCCATACAATTCTTTTTAATAACCTATCCCATGGAGGTAACTCTGTTATTTCATGCATAAATCATAACTCCCTTCCTACAAAAAATTGTTTCATTTCTATTATCATAGTAACGCGATACAATAAAACTTAATAAAATTCTGTTAGTTTTCTGTCTAATTCTCTGATTTCCTCATCAGCTAGAATATCTTTCATTAATGAGATTTTTCTATTTCTTCCCTGTCTATTCGTATTCTCTCTATCCGCCTTAATATATCCTTGTCTAAAGTAATCCCATAAATTGCACCATACTCTTCTCGAACCTCATTGCTATAATAATCAGGCTGTATTTCAAAATGTGCCAATCCTAACCATATTGGTTCACATGCAATACCTATTTCTTCCTTTGCTTCACGTACCATAGTTTGACGCAAGGTTTCACCCTTTTCTGGACACCCACCAAATATTTCCCAGCACTTTCGCCAATGATTGAATCCCATCAGATAATCGTCGTCTATCTTAACCACAGCCAAACATACCGTAATTGGCTCATACTGAAGTGGTGCATCTTTTTCATTAACTTTAATAAAATCTAATAATTTATTCCCTGACTGATCTATCGCCAACATGATTTTCACCTCTAAATTAAAAAAATCGAAAGTATACTTATTAATATTCTAATCTAATTATTACTTTTCCACAATACATATTTTTTAGAGCCACTAGCCATTTTTAATGAAATTCCGGCAAATGGCTTTTCCTTTTGTTCGCCATTACTTTCAGATATTAAAAAAACCGCAACCCCTTGATTTCTCAAAGAATTGCGGTGCTTATTTTAATTATTTGGCTCTAAATCAATGATTACTCAATGATTGTTGCTACTCTGCCAGAACCTTATGGATAGCGAATCCAAGTCCCTGCTCAAAAGCCCGGAAGCGTCCATGTCGTCCGAAAGATTCTTTTTCGCCCGCATTTTGAAAAAATGGACGCAAAAAAACAGGAAAACTTTTCTTGATTTCCTGTTCCTGTATGCCGTTGTGATGAACGGCAGACATTCAATTTTTATTTACTTGTTTTCAGAAAGACAAATTGGAACCTATATATCAGGCTATATTCTTTTTTTGTTATAGTATATACCAAATGAGCGTCCAGAGTGCTGCTGTATCAAGCCAAGTATTTTTCTAATTCCTGTTTCAACTCTGGAAGATCTTCTATAATAACGTCCCAGACAATGCTCATATCTACGCCATCGTATCCATGCACTATTCTATTTCTCAGTCCATATATTTGATTCCATGGGATAGATTTGATTTCACTTTTTATCTCATTTGTCAAAGACATCTTCGCCAATTCTCCAATTTGCATAAGATTAAATACACATGCCTCTACACGCATGGAATCTGCTTCAAATTCTTCAAGATTTTCACAGCCCTTGCAGTAATATATAATGGATTCTATATGCTGATTAATTTTTTTCAAGACTTTAAAATCCTTTTCATCCATAAATGAGTACCCCCGTTTCCTCAATCTCTTTTCGTATCTCTGAATTGTGTCTAACCTGGGATATATCAATTAAATCAACTTCTTTGTCCAGACTGGTCACAATAGCTTCTAATAATCCAAAAAAATGCAGCCCTTTTAACCCACTATCCACTAAAATATCTATATCGCTGTTTTTTTCTGCCATTCCTTTGGCATAAGAGCCAAAAAGTATTGCACTCCTTACATTATAATTTCTAAAAACTGGCGATAGTATTGATTGAATCTGTGATGTTGTATATATTTGTTCTGTCATATATTCACATCTCCTATCTGAAATATTATTTCGCTAAGCTATCATTAATAATTGTATTTGCTCTAATACCTTCTAGACTACAATGGGCTTCCTGCTTCATCGACCTCGTAACCTACTATCTCCACAGGCGCAGTCCCTACCCTATATCCTTCTTTTATCCTGTCTTCCCTAACCCTTCTGCTAAAATATTCTTTGCTGCATTGATATCCCTGTCATGTTTTCTCCACATACAGCACACATCCATTCTCTCACTGACAAATCTTTTGTATTCTGATATCCACACACGGAACATATTTAACTACTGGCAATCACATTCCAGCACAGCCAAGAAAGTAGCCCAGAGAATTGCCTATGGTCCTAT
>CAMUFS010000046.1 GCA_947088195.1 uncultured Clostridia bacterium | reverse complement strand
TGCGGACCTCTTTCGAAAATAATATTATAAGTCTATGTTTTGTATAAAGTATAATTTTTTCGAAGTTATTACAAAAACCTCCCCCTTTTATGACATTCTCACGCATTTCAATACAAAATATGTTATACTGTGGGCATACTAATCAAAGGAGGGGATTGTATGGAAACTATCGGCTGGCTTATCGTCTTTATCGTGCTGATTATCATCGAGGCTGTCACCCTAAACCTAACCACAATCTGGTTCGCTGTTGGTGCAGGCGTTGCTTATCTTTTTGCTCTGCTGGGACTAGGTTTCGCTCTTCAGTTTACGATATTTGTCATTATCTCATTAATCCTTTTGTTCTTTACCAAGCCGCTTGCACAAAAATACGCGAGTAAGCATTTTGTCAAGACAAATGTGGAGGAATTAGTTGGTCAGACTGCCAAGGTTACTTCTATTATCAATAATTCGGAAGGCTATGGCTCCGCCATCTTAAATGGGATGGAGTGGACTGCTGTGTCCGCCGATGACTCTGTTATCATTGAGCCGGGTGAGCAGGTTATCGTAAAAGAAATCCGCGGCGTAAAATTAATTGTAGAAAAACAAATGTAATTTTTTCAATTTATTAAATGAAAAGGGGGAACTATTATGTTACTAGCTTCTATTAATATCGCAACTGGCACAATCGCTGCCATTGTATTTATTGTATTTCTGCTTCTTTTATTGGCATCCTGTGTCAAGATTGTACCTCAGGCACATGCCTATGTCGTTGAGCGACTGGGAGGCTATCAGGATACTTGGTCTGTGGGTGTGCACTTTAAGATTCCATTTATCGACCGTGTGGCAAAGAAAGTTATTTTAAAAGAGCAGGTCGCAGATTTTGCTCCTCAGCCAGTTATCACAAAAGATAATGTTACAATGAGAATTGACACCGTAGTATTTTTCCAGATTACTGATCCAAAGCTTTTCTCTTATGGTGTTGAGAATCCTATTATGGCGATTGAAAACTTGACCTCCACCACCCTACGTAATATTATCGGTGAATTGGAGTTAGACCAGACATTAACTTCCAGAGAGATCATAAATGCAAAGATGCGTTCTTCTTTGGATATTGCAACAGACCCTTGGGGTATTAAGGTGACTCGTGTGGAGCTTAAAAATATTATCCCTCCTGCAGCGATTCAGGATGCGATGGAGAAACAGATGAAGGCAGAGCGTGAGCGCCGTGAATCCATCCTCCGCGCAGAAGGCGAGAAGAAATCTACCATTCTGGTAGCTGAGGGCCACAAGGCATCTGCAATTTTGGATGCTGAGGCTGAGAAGGAAGCTGCCATTCTCCGCGCTGAGGCAAAGAAGGAGGCTACTATCCGCGAGGCAGAAGGTCAGGCAGAGGCAATCAAAGCTGTACAGATGGCTACCGCAGAAGGTATCCGCTTTATCAAAGAGGCTGCTCCCAATGATGCTGTCATTCAACTGAAAAGCCTTGAAGCATTCGCTAAGGCTGCAGATGGAAAGGCAACTAAGATTATTATTCCTTCTGAGATCCAAGGTCTCGCTGGTTTGGTAAAATCTGTCACAGAAGTTGGTGCTACAGACAAATAAAATTTATATTCTAACAGGAAATTAAGATCCATTCTGAAAATTCTGATAATAACATTATATCCACATAGTTTTCAACATTTTGTTGATAACCATGTGGATATCTTTTTTGTGTATTCTTATACACCTTAGTGTTTATTCTTGCTCCTTTACCCCGGAGTTAAATTATGTTATACTACGTTATAGGGATTAAAGACTCGAACGGCGGCAGAGGTAAGGTATAAGATTTTTACTGGCAAATATGGAGTTTTCACCTCTGCCACTCGCTTCGAGTCCTAACGTTATATTAACATAATTTCTCTCAATTAACACATTTTAGTCGTGAACGTTTGATTTTTATTCCTGAACGTTAGGAAAATAAAGAGGATAATTATGATAAATACAAAAACCTTTTATTTTTTAACCGCTAGTATAGTATTATTTGCATCTACTAATATAGTCTTCCTCCGGTTTTTGATTTTTCTTGCGTTTCTCTTTGAAGCTGCTCTGCTTTACCTCCCTCTCCTTTTCTGTATCTTTTTATATTTACTTTTTAATATACCAGTAAAAGGATGTATATCGGAAGACTTCTAAATAGTGATTAAGAAAGGACCGCCATGCTAAAAATCTATGTATGTGAAGATAATCTGCCAGAACGGCAGCGAATAATTGAAATTATCAAAAAAATTATCTGCATTGAAGAATATGATATGGAGCTGACATTTGCCTCTGACGACCCTCGCAAATTACTTGAATTTCTCAGACAAGCCCCCGCCGCTGCCATCTATTTTCTGGATATTATGTTCCATTCTGATATGGATGTTGTCGAACTCTCCTCCGAGATACGAAAACTGGACCCGCGCGGATTTATTATATTTATCACCAACCATGCTAATGCATGGAAGCTGACCTTTCAGTACAAGCTGGAGGTTATGGACTATATTATGAAAAATGATGTTCAGAAGCTCACAGAATCCATTGCTAGCTGTCTGAAAAAAGCAAATGAGCTCTACACAGCTCAGACCAACACAGCACACAAACTATTCCGTTTTAAAGTAGGAAGCCAGCTTGTCACGCTGCCGATGGATACGGTTCTCTACTTTGAGACATCTTCGTCCTCCCATCGCATAATCGCTCACACAATGACGGAGGCAACGGAATTTTACAGCAGCATCAAATCATTGGCCAAACAGGCTGACTGCCATTTCCTCCAATCCCACCGCAGGTGTCTGGTCAACACACAATATATAACCTCTGTTGACTTTGCACGGCTGGAAATACATATGAAAAATGGTGATACCTGCCCTGTATCCTCAAGACATTTAAAATCCTTCCGACAGTAATACTTGCACACTCTTTTATATTGCGGTATGATAGGAAGTAATCTGTCAGGCTGACAGAGAGAAATAGAACAATAAAAGAGAGGACAGTACTATGCCTGCAAACATGACAGCAACAAAACCTAGCACCCGCAAAGGGATAACTGGCAGCACACTAAAGATAATTGCCATTATCACAATGTTTATTGACCATATTGGCGCTGCAATTCTTGAACATAGCATGATTTTTAATTATATCTCTCAACAGAGCGAACATGCCTATATAACCTTACGTACCACGGATCTTATTTTACGTCTAATTGGACGCATTGCATTTCCCATTTTCTGTTTTCTTCTGGTGGAAGGCTTCTTTCATACCAAAGATGTAAAAAAATATGCATTGCGATTGGGTATATTCTGTTTTATTTCAGAAATTCCCTTTGATCTTGCATTTTTTAAACAGCCCTTCTATTTTGGTCATCAAAATGTATTTTTTACTCTTTTTATAGGGTTGCTTGTACTGATTGGGCTTAAGAAATACGAAGGAATTGGTGTTAAGAATGGCGTTGGGCGCGTTTTATGTATTCTTGTTGGTGCTGGGATTGCTCGCTTTTTAAAGACAGATTATGATATATTTGGCGTCTGTGTGATTATTCTTTTCTATCTTTTTAGAGATCGCACCCTTTTGCGGGACATCACTACCATGCTTGTGCTGATTCTGTCGAACCCACTAGAAATCACTGGCATCCTCGCACTGCTTCCCATTCACCTGTACAACGGACAAAGAGGCAGACAGACAAAATACACCTTCTACCTCTTTTATCCTGTACATTTATTAATTCTTTATGGCATCGGCCAACTGCTGATCCACATACTTCTATGATAAAATACTTTCAAAAACCTTGCCAATGCTGTTATTGATCACAAGATCCGCTTTATTATCCAGCGCAGTCACAGATTTGTTGATAAGAACCAGCTTTTCGCCATGGTAATAATCAACAAGTCCTGCTGCCGGATAAACCGTCAAGGAAGTACCTCCCACGATCAGCATATCTGCTTGGCTAATATAATACACTGCTTTTGATAATGTATCATTGTCAAGGCTCTCCTCATACAGAACAACATCTGGCTTAATTCTTCCGCCACAGGCACAATGTGGTATGCCCTCTGTATGAAGAATATGCTCTGCTGTATAGAATTTACCACAATGCTCACAATAATTTCGATGCACAGAACCATGAAGCTCAAATACCTTCTCACTCCCCGCCTTTTGATGAAGCCCATCAATATTCTGTGTGATCACTGCCTTCAGCTTTCCTTTATGCTCCAGATCTGCAAGTGCACAATGCGCTTTGTTTGGCCTTGCGTCAAGAAACAGCATTTTATTGCGATAAAAGCGATAAAACTCCTGTGGATTGCGGATAAAAAAGCTATGACTTAAAATCTGCTCCGGCGGATACTCATACTCCTGATTATACAATCCATCCACACTTCGAAAATCAGGAATATTACTTTCCGTTGAGACACCAGCACCGCCAAAGAATACAATATTGTTGCTCTCATCTATCCATTTTCTGAATTGCTCAAGCTCAGCGCCCATACCTATCCCCCTTATTATTAATGAAACATCAATACGCCTTTCCCCAATAAACCAATGTTTTCGCCGGCTTTCCACAGCAAACACAGTGTTCTGACAATCTCTCCTGCGTAAACGGCATACAGCGTGAGGTCGCCGTTGTATCCTCCTTGATCTTTAATTCACACGCCTCTTCTCCACACCACATCGCCTTGATAAAGCCCGGCTTATTAGCTACAGCGTCCTTAAATTCCTCATAATTCACCGCCGTATAGGTATGTGCATCCCGATGTGCTCTTGCCCTCTCTAGCATCTCTCTCTGCATCAATGTAAGAATCTCAGAAAGCTTTGTCTCCAATTCATCCAGAGATACCACGATCTTCTCCCTTGTATCACGGCGCACCACAACAGCCTGATTCGCCTCAATATCCTTCGGCCCAATCTCAACGCGAACCGGGATTCCCCTCATCTCCTGCTCACTGAACTTCCAACCCGGACTCTTATCTGTATCATCCACCTTCACACGGAAATCCACAGCCAATCGATCACGAAGCTCATATGCTTTCTCCAAAACGCCTTCCTTATGTTGGGCAATCGGTATCACCATCACCTGAACTGGCGCTATTTTCGGCGGAAGCACCAGTCCACTATTATCGCCATGTACCATAATAATTGCGCCAATAATACGTGTGGACATTCCCCAAGAAGTCTGGTGAACATATTTTAATTGATTATCCTTATCTGTATACTGAATCCCAAATGCCTTTGCAAACCCATCTCCAAAATTATGGCTGGTGCCAGACTGCAGTGCTTTTCCGTCATGCATCAGCGCCTCTATCGTATAGGTCGCCTCCGCACCGGCAAATTTCTCCTTATCTGTCTTTCTTCCTTTAATCATTGGAATAGCAAGCACTTCTTCGCAGAAATCAGCATAGACATTCAGCATCTGTTCTGTTCTCTCCTCTGCCTCCTCTGCCGTTACATGAACCGTATGACCCTCCTGCCACAAAAATTCCGTACTTCTCAAAAACGGTCTTGTTGTCTTTTCCCAGCGCACCACGGAACACCACTGATTATACAGCTTTGGCAAATCCCGATACGACTGTACAATAGTAGAATACAGCTCACAGAACAATGTCTCTGAGGTAGGTCTTACACACAGACGTTCCGTCAGCTCCTGCCCACCTCCATATGTCACCCACGCCACCTCCGGCGCAAAGCCCTCCACATGATCCTTTTCCTTTTGCAGTAGACTTTCTGGAATAAACATCGGCATGTAGACATTCTCCACACCCGTTTCCTTAAATCTAGCATCAAGCTGTTTCTGAATATTCTCCCAGATTGCATAGCCATTCGGCCTTAAAATCATACATCCCTTGACACTGGAATACTCAATAAGCTCTGCCTTTTTCACCACATCGGTATACCATTGGGCAAAATCCTCTTCCATGGAAGTGATCGCTTCCACCAATTTCTTTTCTTGTGCCATCTTATTTTCTCCTTTTCTATGATTTTGGGAAATCAGAGAACTATTTATTTGCTTGGCTGATATACTTGGATACCTATGCACAATCGAGTAGGGAAGTCTTTATCTACCTACTCGCCGCGCGACCTGTGCGCCACGTTAGTGGCATATTTCCTCTGCACAGGTCTGCGCATAAAAAAAGTCCTCCTTCCCTCACAAGGGACCGAAGGACTCGGCGGTACCACCCTATTTAATCACATCATGCAGACATGATTCTCTCATAAAACCGTATAACGCCGGACACGCTGCGCTTTCACACAGAAGCTCCAAGGCAGGTTCCAGAACTCCAGCACCGGAGCCTTCCACCATATGCTCCTCTCTGGTAGGTCGGAAATTTCTGTACTATCCCTCTTCATTGCTTATATTATGCTATATTTTATGTTATATCTTCGTTTTTGTCAAGCAATTTTAAAATAATCAGGCTACTATAAATATTCCCCTGCAATTTTCGCGATTCCTTCTGGATTCTGTCTCTTCCACTCCGCAAAGCTTATCCCTTGCTCTGCCACAGTTCGTCCCAATTTTACAATAAATTTCGGAATATCTGCCTCCAATATGGTCCCCAGCTCTTCTCCCATACGTTCCTGTCCCTGACGCTCCTCGCCATTTACAAACAGAATAAAAGCGGACTGAGGCTTCCCATCCACCTGCTTCACTGCACCGCGGAACCCCATCTCCCCTGTTTGATGTGTTCCACAGGAAGACGGACAACCAGAAATGTGCATCTTTGGCAAAGCACTATCTGGAAGCTCTGCCTCTCTCACTGCCTGTACGCAAGTGTTGAGCAACCCTTGAGAATCCCTCAAACCAATCTGACAAATACCTGCACCAATACAGCTTACGGTAGCTTCAAATTCATTTCTTGCACTGTCCGCTGTCACCTCAAGAACTTTCTCTGCCTCTTTGCTAGTCAAATTTACAACATATGCTGTCTCATCAGGAGATAGACGAAGCTCTACATCCTCCATATCCTTCATCACATCACTTAAAGCACAAAGATCCTCTGCTTTTGGCTGTCCTCCCACCGGATGCCAGACAACTGTATATAACCCCTTCTGCTTCTGTTCTATCACACGAGAATTTTTTATTATGCCACCATCCCCTTTCTTTTCCATCCGATATGGCTCAATATGAAGCTTTAGATCCTCACCAGAATCTAACACTTCTTTTAACTTAGCTTGATATGCCTCTGCATATTTTTCTGGCCCTCCCAGAGTATCCTGCATATAACGTGTACGTGCCCTTCCCCTGTTCTCATAATTTCCATAAGCCCGAAACATAAGCCACATAGCCTTAATATAATACAAAATCATTTCTGGCATAATTCTTTCTGCAACCTTAACACCAAAACGAGGATTATTTCCCAGACCTCCCGCACTATAGACATCAAAGGTCCCATCCTGATTGGCTGCAAATCCCAAATCTCTGTAAGTAACATGTGGTACATTCGCAGGAGAATTGGAAAAACCAACTTTAAGCTTTCTTGGCATTTTTTCTGCCTGAATAAGAGTTATCAAATAATCACTCGCCGCATCTGCCCACGGTCTCACATCAAAGTATTCCTCTTTTTCCACACCTGACAATGGGGAGCACATCACATTTCTCGGATAATCTCCTCCCCCGCCCAATGTCACAATACCAGCATCCAGCGCTGCTTCTATCACATCAGCAACCTTGTCTGGCGCCAAATTATGAAGCTGGATCGTCTGACAGGTGGTAAAATGAACCTTGTCCACTTGATAACGCCTGATTATCTCTGCTATAGACGCCAGACGCTCTTTTGGTACACAGCCTGCCGGAGTCCTAAGGCGCAGCATACTGGCCTTTCCACTTCTCTGAGCATAGCTTCCATAAAAGCCAGAAAAACCCTTATACTCACCCTTTTTCATCTCCCCGGCATAAAACGCCTGTGTCTTTTCCCTAAATTCTGGTAAATACTGTTTCCACTCCTGCATATTACTCATCCTTTCCAAACATTGCACATATCTGCTTATTCCTTATATCTTCCTTTATTATACAACTATTTTTTATATTTTGAAAATAAATATGATAATACCTTTATTTTGAGAAAGCTCCGCATAGCCAGATAACGTACTAGCATAATCCAAAAAACAGCACAGAGAATAACCTGTGGTCCTCAAGGAACCTATTGAAAAACGTTGGCGCTTAGCGAGGTAGTTTCGAGCTTAGCGTCCATTACGTTTTTCACTAAGCGGGAGCGGGGTGACGGAGGACTATAGGTCATTCTCTGTGCGGACCATTCTCGAAAATGATATACATTCCCCCTTCTACATATCACTAGACCAACAAAGGCTACGTACCACAAAGATACATAGCCTTATTATCATCAGTATAACACATATTTTTGCATTTATTCAACATCTTAGCAGATGCTATCATCCCATCCTTACAGTTGAATTAAATCTTTTATTCTAACTGGTTCTCCTGATGCGATTGATTTATTTGCTGCCACACCTGTCAGTATTGACATCGCACCATCCACATGAGATGCTGCACGCTCGAATCTATCGTAATCTGGTGTTCCAAATATATCGTTTAAAAGCACCTTATCTCCGCCTCCATGTCCGCCGACTCCCTGCTCTACGTCCACGCGGTAAGGCTTTCCAAACATTGGGCACACCATAATCTCCTTGCCCTTCTGAGCACCTTCCTCTGACTTATCTCCGCCACCGTTAATATAAGCATTCTCCACCACTCTATATTCTATTCTTCCCTTCGATCCATTAAATGATACAATAAATCCTTCCCAAGGCATATAAGAATTGAGAGAATAGCTTAGTTGCGCTCCACTCTCGTATTTTACTACCACGCTCATGGTATCCTCGATGGTAATATCATCACCGAACACGCTTCTGTCACGAATGTATCCGCTGTCCTCCTCCGCGTCGAGATAAAGTGCTTTCAGCACTGGATTTGCCTCCAGATCAATCGCAAAGGGATCGTTCTTTGCTGCCTCGCTGCCATGACATCTATAATAAAATTCTTTTACGCCGCGGCGTTCCGCATTTTCTTTGCCATAGAAATTTCTCGCACCAAATGCAAAGACTTTTTCTGGGCGGGTGCCAAGCCAGAAATTAACCAAATCAAAATGGTGAGTGGATTTATGTACCAAAAGCCCGCCACTGTTTGTCTTACTTCTGTGCCATCTTCTATAATAATCTGCACCATGCTTTGTATTTAACAGCCATTCAAAATGAACAGAAAACACTTCTCCAATGGTATCATCCATAATAAGCTCACGGATCTTTGTGTTGGTCGGCGCATAGCGATAATTAAATGTCACGCGCAGATGTTTTCCTGTTTCTTTTTGTACATTGATAATCTCCTGCGCTTTTTCCTCGTCGATTGTCATCGGCTTCTCCGTGATAACATCACAGCCTTTTTTCATTGCACGGATAATATATTCATGATGTGTGCGGTCCACAGATGTGACAATAACCACATCTGGCTTTGTCTCATCGATCATCTTGTCAAATTCTGTATAATGATAAGTCGGCACTGGCGCATGTCCATGCTCCTTCTCTATGATACTGTTCGCATAATTCATTCTTGTCTGACTTAGATCACAAAAACCTACAATATCGCATGTGTCCTTAAAGGTTGAACAGATCGCCTCATAGTACATTCTTGCTCTGCTTCCTGTGCCTACCTGTGCATAACGTTTCTTAACCATAAATCCTCCATTCTGCCGCATATACTGGCATTAAATCTGCTTTTTCTGATATGCTCAGTATAGCACAGCAAATAGGCAAATACTAGGAAGTAATTTACAGATTTCTTTTCTATTACCGGATTTTTGACCATTCCAAATTCTGATCTTCTTATCTTATTGCTGTCAATTCTGGTGCACAAGTATCAAAACAAACAGAATCTATCACACTTTTTGTATCATTGCTGTAGACAACGATATTGAGTCCTCTCGATCGTTTTGCCTGCTCCCCTCTATTGATTAGAATGGAACAATCATTCCCACAATCCATTCCCGCACTGACCACCCGATATATCACAGAGCCTCCCCGAAAGGCTCCCATTTTCTCCAATTTCTCACCTGACATCTGCTCAACAAGCACCTTCTGTTGTTCTATCACAGCAATGTAACTTTTTCGATAAGCATCACTCCAATCTGCGCGCAGACCAAGAGATCGCAGCAATTCTTTACATTCTGCATTAAGCGACGTTGCCGCGTCATCCTTCGCCGTAATAAAGATTGTATAGCGACTGTCTCCAAGCATAGCAAGATAATTCTTAATATCTGTCTCATTATGAAGTTTAAAATCCACCCACACGCCATTATTAAATTCTCGTGTTGTCTCCCACTGATCATCCTTCTTGGCCGTTAATCCACACTGATCCTTTAATACTCCGCCCAGATAAGTCGTAATTTTTCTCGCTCCAGAAGGATTCGAGTGAGCATTTCTATCCCCCACTGCACTGCTGTCATGCATATCCAGTGCATAGTTAAATTCTATTCCATGATAAAGCTCTTCTGTATTATAATCCAAAAATTTTAGATGATGTACCTTCGCATAATCTGTCATTGCATTATGCCTCTCCAATGTCTGTGCAAGTGTAGGTGTCTTTACCAAAATTAATTCTATTTCCTTTTCCTTGCACAGTGCTGTGATTCGTTCCAGATATAGCTCTGCCTCTGGAACAAATGTATCTCTGTCTGATTCTTGTACTGTCAGCGGCACATAATCGGAATATCCACAGACCCCTCGATACAGCCAAAAGCCTTTTAATTCTGGTATTGCCGCCATATCTGCCCACGTGAAATCCGTCTCATTTAGCCCTGTCCATCTGGTGTGAAATCGTATATTACGAAGAAAATAAGAGAGCTTTGATTGGCTTTCATCAAAACTACATATCTGTGAAACTGCCTCTCTCTTCACGGAGCCCCATCTCATATCATCAAGAGCAAGTCGTGCACTGCCCTCATTCTTTTTTTCATCCAAAAATAACATATAACAATCCAAAACTACTACTTTAGGGGTTTGATACTGTAATGCCTCCTTAAGCCAATAATAAGAAATCCACATATTCTGAACATTGCTCCCCAGATTATAGCTTGTAATGCCATATGCATTGTAGAGATCCTGAGGATTGAACCCTGATGCTGCATGACTGCTTCCCAAAAAAAGTACATCTATTGTATTTTTCTTCATTTTATAAAATCCCCTGTAAGTCTCTGTCAAGGGATTGGTTGAGCTATACAGATAATTGGGTGTCAGTGTTCGATTAACGACATATATCATTGAGAAAAATAGACATAAAAACAGAGCCGCACACACGGCAAGCTTTATGCGCTTCCTGACTCCCGCTTTCCATTCTGCTTTCATATTCATTCCTCCCTAAAAACCACCATAGATAAAATCACTGGCATCAAAACCAAAGCCATAGGTTCCAAATACCATAATTACTGCAACTGCCCCAAGATAAATTCCCCATCGTACCACCCTTGGTTGCCCTAATATTCTGTCACGAATACAGCAATTTCTCTGTAGATGCTCCACCTTAAAAAGTAACCATACGGATGCAAGCAGGACACCCCATTCTTTCCAAGATAGCCCCAACGTCAAAAGAGAATCATCAAAAAAGATCCATGGATTATACACTGTCATCATACTATGTAACATGGATAGCCCTATCCGCAGACTGCTCGCCCGGAATATGACCCAAGCAAGCATTACAAGAAAACATGTTGTTATGCATCTGATGCCACTTCTAATTCGCCCCTCTTCTCCAATGCCAATACATCGAAATATCTTATCTCTACTATTCTTTGTAAGCTCTCCGCCTATTTGATAAAATGCATGCATCAGCCCCCAGAAAATATATTTGTACCCGGCACCATGCCACATGCCACTGATGGTAAATGTGATAATTAAATTTATGTATTTTCGCCATATTCCCCTTCGATTGCCGCCAAGAGGAATATAGATATAGTCTTTTAGCCAAGAACTTAGTGAAATATGCCATCTTCCCCAAAATTCCTTGATGGACTGTGACATATAAGGCTGTCGAAAATTCTCCCCAAGATGAATGTCGAAAAGCTCCGCCACTCCCTTGGCAAGACACAGGCACGACAAAAAATCTGCATAAAGCTGAATACTGTACAAAATTCCTGCCACCAGCACATAACCTCCACGATATGCCTCCCAACCTTCAAAAATGGTATTGACCACAATCGCTGCTCTATCTGCAATCATCAGCTTTAGAAAAAATCCCCACACAATCATCTGTATGCCCTTTAAAAAGCTTTCCTCTTTAAAGCCATGTCCTTCAAAAAGCTGCGGATTCATCTGCTCATATCTGGGAATTGGTCCCTGTATAATCTGAGGAAAAAAAGAGACAAATAGTGCATATTTTCCTAGATTTCTCTGTGCTCTTACCTTACCCCTGCCAACATCTACAAGATAGGATACTATCTGTAAAGTATAAAAAGAAAGTCCCACAGGCACAATCCAAGGATATGTCCTTTTATGTAAAAGAGACTGTAAGACAAAATTCCCCTCTTTTGTCACAATCAGAGGCGCAACAGTGAAAATTAGGCATCCGGCCAAGACAATGCGACATTTTATCAGTGATTTTCCTGTATTATGCATATAATCAAGCAAAAGTCCCATGCTATAGCTTATTAATAAAGTGATGAGAAATACTTTATAGCCTTTTTCCGAAATCTTATAATAAAACACCATGCTTCCTAAAAGAAGCACAAACCACCGACATCGCTTGGGAAGGATATAATACATGATAAGCAGCATCCCTACAAATAAATAAAAATAGATGGATATATAGCTCATAATCTATCTCCTGTCATAATTATAGTATATTATACTACTTCATAATACTTTATCCTACTTTAGACGACAAGTCAATATTAAAACGGACAAAATGTTATATTATACGAAAAAGGAGTATGCTAATGAAGCCATTAAAAACAAAGGTCAGCATCACACTTGATGCGGATGTGATCGAACAGTTAAAAAAGCTCGCTGAGGCAGACGACCGCTCATTTTCCCAGTTTATCAATCTAGTTTTAAAAGAATTTCTTGCACAAAAGAATAAATAGAAGCGGGTAGAAAAGCATTTCGCTTTTCTACCCGCCGTGTGGGGGTGCAGATTATATCAGCAATCTATTCTTCTGTGCACCCCACACATAAGAACTATTTTTCTATTCTTTCTCATAAAGGAAACGCTCTGGAAGCTTTAACCGGAATCCATCTGCCAAATCCCTAAAGTTCTGTGGCTGAATGGTCTGAAGCTTATTAGGCGTCACCGCAAGCACCTTTAAAAGGATCTCCGCTGATTTCTCCACTGTATGCATCAGACCAAAAGTCAAATCAAAATCTTCCCCAGAACAGAACATGCCATGGTGCGCCCAGATCGCCACATTATATCTCTCCATCAGCTTGCTTGTCTCAATCGCAATCTCTCTTCCGCCGGGAACCATCCATCCAATTACACCGACGCCCTCCGGGAATACTACCGGACACTCTGTCGCCATCTCCCACAGCTCTCTTGTAAATACCTCATCATTCAAAGGTAGCACAAAAGTCAGCGCTATTGTATTTGTCGTGTGTGCATGATAGATAACACGGTGCTTTCCATTTGTCACGCGTTTTTTTACCTCATGGTTCATCAGATGAGAAGGAAGCTCGCTGGTCGGCACTCCACCTTCCACCAATCCCCAGCGAATGCGATAATTCTCTCCCTTGTCA
>CAMUFS010000045.1 GCA_947088195.1 uncultured Clostridia bacterium | reverse complement strand
CGTCTGGCAGACAAGCGTGCCTAACTCCCTCTTTGGTGACTTTAACCCCTTTATAGAAAAGATCTGTGGCGATTGGCTGGTAGACCCCAAAAAATATGACGTGCATTTGGGATGTGTCTATCTGAATGGAGTAGCACTCTACGAGGCCAGAAGTAAGGCAGAACTATTCAACCCACCCCTTCGAACAAAATCGGAACTCGAAACATGGGGGAACCGAGAGGAGCCTGTGTTGAAGCCAGCGGAGAGTCTGCGGGTCTGGATGGCTGAGGTACTTTCAGAAAGGACCGTGCTTCGCGCCAACTTCGGTGACACTGACCCAAATGGCACACTGGTGGAGATCAATGTTCGCCCTTGCTGCTTTTACCCAAAACAGAATAACATTAATTTTATCACGGTGCGAGGGCTGGAATTGTGTCATGCCGCTACTCAGTGGGCCCCGCCTACAGCCAACCAGATAGGAATGTTAGGTCCCAACTGGGCCAAGGGTTGGGTCATTGAGGAAAATCTGCTGCACGATTCCAAATGCTGTGCTATCAGTCTGGGGAAGGATGGATCTACTGGTGATAATGAATATTCTCTCTGCAAGAAAAAACCCGATTATCTCTACCAGATGGAGGCAGTATTCAAGGCGCTGGGTAATGGCTGGAACAAAGAACAAGTTGGTTCCCACATCATCCGCCAAAACACAATCTATGACTGCGGACAAGCAGGAATCGTGGGACATATGGGCTGCGTTTTTAGCGAAATTTATGACAATGACATCTCCTATATCGCCACTCGCCATGAGTTCTACGGGCATGAGATTGCTGGTATCAAGCTCCACGCTGCTATTGATGTGCAGATCCGTCACAATTATATTCATCACTGTTCTCTTGGCACATGGCTGGACTGGCAAGCCCAAGGGGCGCGAGTAAGCGCTAATGTCTATGCCCACAACGCCCGAGATTTATTCGTAGAAGTTACTCATGGGCCACATTTGATTGACAACAACCTGTTCACCTCATCCTACTCTCTGGATGATGCAGCAGAGGGAGGTGCCTATGTCCACAATCTATTCTGTGGTCATATCAACCCCTGTTCGTGGCCGGACCGTCCAACTCCATACCATATGCCCCACTCTACCATGGTACTAGGTGTCGTTTGGATTGCGGGTCTAGACAATCGGTGGTTCCAGAATATTTTTGTGGGTGGCAGCGAGCCAGAAATGCACTATGGCACCGATTGCTGCAATGGAGCCAGTCAGTCTCTTGCAGAATACTTAGAAAGACAAAAAGATTACACTAATGATTACCTACAAGGCTACCGTGATCGTATCCAGCCGGTATATATTCACCGAAATGTCTATCTGCGCGGCGCGAAAGCATGGGAGCATGAAAAGGATGCTATCTTTTTTATGGAGCATGATCCCCATATTTCTGTTATGAATACGAAGAACGGACCTATACTACAAATTACCCTACCAAAGGAAATGGAAAATACAACAAACTGTCAAATCACAACAGCAATTCTGGGAAGCCCCCGCGTCTCTGAAGAGTGCTTTGAGACTCCTAATGGTTCAGCCATTACCATTGACCACGACCTTTTGAACAATGAGCGTCCCTCTACTCCTACAGCGGGACCGCTGCAAATGCTGCGTTGTGGCGAAAATACTGTGGCTTTAGGACACTTTGGATGCAGCAAGACGGCGTGACACTTGATCACGCCGCACTCTATAATACTTCCTTATTAATTTTTATTCTTCTATTTTTTGTTTTTTCTTGTTAATTTTTTCCACAGCATTTTTTATATTTTTTGCCACTTCCGCATGGACAAGGATCATTGGGATATATTTTCTTTTCTTTTACAATAGTAGTAGATGATTTCTGCTCTTTATAAAGTTCTTTTCTTCTCTCCGCACTTAACAGGTTGTCCCACATAGGCAGCTCATACAGCCAGCTCGCCTTTGCCTCCACCATATTATAATAAAGCTTCTCCTTATCATATCCAAGATTCACTCTTGTATTTTCATCCATCTCTTCAATGGGATTGGGATTTTTTAGGCTATCGTTAATGCCGTCCAGAAAACCTACCATAATATTTAACTCACAGCCAAATCGCTCAGCAAGCTCTTTTACTGTACCTTCCACTACCACTTCTGGCTCAGATAAAATTTTCTCATAAATTCCCTTTTCAATCAGAAAATAATGTTCCCAGAAGGCGGTGCCCTCCTTCTCGTTCATCTCCTCAGAGTATGCCTGATTTCTCCAAGTTTCCAACAATGTCATAACCAATTCCCTCTTTTCTTTATAAATTTGTTCTTTCCTGTATAAAGCTTTGATTTTGGTTTATACTAAAGATAAGCCCGGAGCTGTTTCTTAATCATCTTCCTTGTCTCCATGGATTCCCCCTCCAGCCAGAGACGCAAACAGGAGGATGCTCACGAAGCAGCGGGCCGCTAAAGAGAAAGAAAATACTTATCCTCCCCTTTTATAAAAGCTTGTCACTTGTCTTTACAGGTGGCAGGCTTTTTTGATCCTAATTATAATGTCTTTTTGTCATTTTGGCAAGCGTAAGTTCACCTTGCATATCCCGCCACAATGTATTATAATAGTAGTAACAGAAACACATTATTGTCTTTCCAACAGAAAGGAGCCGAATATGAACGAACGCTCTACTGAAAAAAAAGATTCTGTACGTGTATTTGCCATTATCTCTGTTGTACTTTTAGTATGCCTATATCTGGCAACTTTATTGGCGGCAATTTTTGACCATTCCGCTGAAAAGAGCATTTTCCGCTTTCTTTTATTTTGCTCTTTGGTGCTTCCTATCCTGTTCTATGTCTTTCTTATGCTCTCCCGCCTGAAAAAATAAGTTATAACAAACTTTTTAATTCTTCCGGTGTACAGCTATAGTGACTATTACAGAAATGACATGTCACCTCTATTGGTTCTCCGTCGTCAATCATTTCCTTGAGATCTTTTTTATTGATGGTTGCAAGGGAGCGCAGGATCCTCTCCTTGGAACAATTACAGGAGAACTGCGCGGGCATAGTATCAATTACCTGTATATCAAATTCCCCTATCACGCGCTCTAAAAGCTGCTCTGGTGTACAGCCTTCTTCTAACATCGCTGTCACGGAGGTTATTTTCTCTATTTTATGCTCCAGCGCATCGATCACATGCTCCTCAGCAAATGGCATAAGCTGGATAATAAAACCCCCTGCCTGTTTTACTGTATTCTCCTTTGACATTAGGACACCAAGTGCCACGGCAGACGGAACCTGTTCCGATTTTGCAAAATAGTAGGTCAAATCCTCTGCCACCTCACTGGTAGTAAGTGGAAGCTGCGTGTGATAGGGCTCTTTTAGTCCCATATCCTTGCTCACCGTCAACATACCATAACCGATGGCGGCCCCTACATCAAGCTTTCCGGCATAGTTTGGCGGAATCAGCACATTTGGATTTCCCACATATCCTTTGACATTTCCGCAGGAATCCGCCGTGACAATCACGCCATCGATCGGCCCATCTCCCTTCATCTGTATGGTCAGAAGATCCTTCTCTCCTTTCATCATACTTCCCATCATCGCTGCACCGCTTAAAAGACGGCCCAATGCCGCTGTGGTCACCGGACTTGTCCCATGTCTCTGTCTTGCCTCCTCCACCAGATTGGCAGACTGAATGGCAAAGGCACGTATTTGACTATCTGCGGCCGTTGCACGGACAATATAGTCTTTCCTTTCTATCATATTTATTCTCCCTTCCTGTCCTTCTGCTTTCCTCTCTCCCTCGCCACAAAATAGATTCTTTCACTATCTGCACGGGGTGCTTCTCTTGTAAACGCATCATACACTTCTAAAAGCTCCAGCCCTGCCTTCTGCAAAGCCGCCGTTATCTCCTCCACAGAATAACAGCGCTGATAATGCGTCTCTTCATATTTGCTGTACTGTCTGCCTTCCTTTATAAACAAAGTCAGATCATATTCATTGATCCGCTCCTCTTCGCTATAATTATTTTCCCAGATAAAGCTCCCTTCTTCTCGGTTCTCTGCTATCACCTGATCGGCAAGCAAGGATTTATACTTATATTCTGTATTACAGTCAAAAATAAATATACCTTCTGGATCGAGATAATTATTGACCAGAGAAAAAACACAAGCAAGCTCTTCGTTGTCTAAAATATAATTGATGCTGTCACAGACGCTAATCACAGCGCGCACCGTTCCATATAATTCAAACTCCCGCATATCCTGCATAAGATACAAAATATCCAAGCCAGAATTATCTCTTTTCTCCACCGCAATCTCAAGCATATCTTCTGAACTATCCACACCGATCATATCATATCCATTCCTAGAAAGCAGCTCTGTCATGCTCCCTGTGCCACATCCTAACTCCAAAAGGATTCCGTCTGCTATTCCATATTCTCTCAATAATGAAATCAAATAGTCACACCATTCTTGATAAGGTATATTGTCCATAAACATATCATAGACACGGGCAAAGCTTTTATATGCCTCCACAATCCCACCACTTTCTTTTGTTCATTCTTTTCTGCAGCTCCCTACTACTATAGCAATTTTTTTAAGGAAATGCAAGGTTGATTATTTTCCCTCTATCCCTTATAATCGAGTAGGAGAATAGTTTCTTCCACTCGCTGCGAAAGAGAATAGCTGCACAGCACACTCTTACTATGGCAACCATTTAGAAAGGATACATGCCCCATGACACAAATTTATCGAAAAATACGCTCTATCAGCTTCAAGCGCCTATCTTATGCCATTCTTATGCTAGGCATCACCTGCTATATTTTTTTAAGTGTTCCATTTTTTGATTTTGTGTGGCCTGTCAAGATATCTGATCCAACTAATATTATAGAATTATACAAAAATGATATTTCCTGTGTGGAATTAACCATCGACACCCTCGATTATTCTGGTTATGATTATGTGGAAAATGGCAAAATAAAAGGAGCTTATTATTATACGCTTCAAGATGGCACCTGCTTCTATTTTCTTCTAACTAATGCTCAGTGCAGCGGACGTCCTAATACTTTGACGAACATCACCGTCCGTGCAAGACTGCAAAGTGGCGGTAAGCTCTTAAGTGAGCTTATCACAAAGATGTCTTCCGATCTAAAATGGACCCCTCAGGGGCTATCTTCTGTCTCCTCCCGCATTATTGTAAATTCTGTGGATTATATGTTATTTAAAAATATGTTATTTCTTGCTATTATTACAATGGTATTTGTGATTTCACTGCTTGTATTATTAAATGTGCTCTCCTATATCATCTATCCAATCCTGCATCCTGCCTGTTCTCGTCTAAGACGCTTTGGATCGGTAAAAGAACAGATTATACAGATAGAGCATGAGCTTCGTTTAGAGCCAATATTAAAAACAGGTATCTTCACTATAACAGAGCACTATCTGATCGCTTCCTCAAACCTTCAGCTATGCATCCTGCCTTTGGACAAGATTGTGTGGGCATACAAGCACAGCAGTTTTCACCATTTTCGATTAAAAAAAACACGCATTACCTACACACTTCGCGTTATTGCAAAAAAGAAGCTTGCCCTTGTCGCCTCCATGCAGCCCAAAGAGGACGTCGATGCTGTGATTCTCTGTCTATCAGAATGTAATCCCGATATTTTGATTCACTATAGCAAAGAAAATGAGAGGCTTGCCAGATTACACCGATAGTTATAGACATAATCACCAATTTTTTGCCTGTTAATCTAGTAATTATCACAAATTTTATATCTTATTTATAAAAAATACTGACATTTCTGCTCTAATAATGATATAATAAAAAATAACATACATTTTGAGAAAAGCTATTTTCCAATACACTCTAAATGCAAAAAGACAGCCCTCCTATATATCTTTTATCTTGTGGGCTTTTCACAGAAAGTGGGGTCAGTATGTTTAAAGCAGGAAGCTATATCGTCTATGGAACAAAGGGCGTGTGCAAGGTAGATGCCATCGGAAGCATTAATGTCCCCGGTGTCGACAACTGTCGTCTCTATTATACGCTATCACCTGTCAGCAGCCCAAGTGGAACCATCTATACACCAGTGGAAAATTCTAAAGTTGCCATGAGAAACATTCTCTCAAAGGAGGAAGCCTTACAGCTTATCCAAGAAATTCCGTCCATTGAGGCAATGAAAATACCAAACGATAAAGAGCGCGAACAGCTTTTTCAGCAGGCACTCCTCACCTGTGACTGCCGGGAAACCATTCGCGTTATTAAGACACTTTATAAAAAACGGATCAAGCGCATGGAGGCTGGAAAAAATGCGACGGCGATGGATCAGAGATATCTGCAATATGCGCAAGATCAACTGTATGGAGAGCTTGCCATTGTACTAGATATAGAAAAAACGGAGGTAGAAGATTATATCACTACCTCTATCCAAAAGCAGAAATGTATGGAGGATCTCGAATATGAAGCTTGTAGTGATTGACGGACAGGGCGGAAGAATGGGAAGTGCAGTGGTAGAACAGCTAAAAGCATCTTGCCCGGAGCATGCCATCTATGCACTTGGCACAAACAGCATTGCCACCGCCTCCATGCTAAAATCAGGCGCAGATTATGGGGCGACTGGCGAGAATCCGGTTCTTGTCAACACAAAAGATGCCGATATTATTATTGGGCCCATGGGAATTGTACTAGCGGATTCCCTGCTCGGAGAAATCACACCTGCCATGGCGATCGCTGTAGGACAGAGCCATGCGTACAAGATCCTTTTGCCTGTCAACCGCTGCAAGCATCACATTGTCGGCTGTCAGGACATGCCTCTGTCAGAATCTATACGATTGGTTATTGAGGAAGTTAAAAGATACCTGCAAACACCAAACTGTAAACCATAATCAGCCATGGTTTCATGCTTAATATAATCAATGTGAATTTCTTTGGGGACATCTGAGTCAGCCCAGTGAAGTAACAGAAAAAATCATCTGGTGCCAGAGGGAGAAGTATCATCAGCGCAAAGATCCATGTGTATGACTTTTGTTTTTGAATCCAGCCTGTATATTTATTATATGCTTTCTCTCCTGTCACCTTTTTGACAAATTCAGAGCCATATTTCTTTGCCAGCCAGTAAGCAAGGATAGAACCAGCACTGATTCCAATATAATTACACAAAAATCCTCCGATGCTGCCGTACAAGATCGCGCCAGCCGCACAGCCCACCATACCGGGCACCACTGGCACTACAACCTGAAACATCTGTATTAATGTCAACACCACCGGTCCCATCAGCCCATAGCTAGCGATATATGTTACAAATGCCTCCGGCGAAGAGAAGCAACCATCAAACCATCCTTTGATCATCACGACAATCACGATACTGCACAATAGTACAGCCACTGCGGTAAATATCTTCCGCAGCCGAATACCCTCTTCCATACCCTGTTACCTCCCTGTTCTGATTCATTATACCCATTTTACAGAAAAATTTTTAATTCTGTTAATAGGATTTCTTAAAAATTGCGAAGCAATTTCCTATAATATCCGAAAGAATCAGCTTCCACAACACCTCCCACCATATCGCCCGCTTACGCAAAAGCATAAGCTACATTTTACTATTCTATACTCTAATACAGATATCGCATTGTTCGAAAATACGATAGCTTTCCAGATATGCATTTTCTTTTGGAATCCATTCCGCTATGAAACGCTTCAGCATTTCTTCTCCATTTCGCATCCGTATGCGCTCTCTCTGTCTCTCCATCCCAATATCCAAACAGATTGTCAAATGATAAGGGGTCCCAAAGTATGGATGTTGACTGTAGGAGCCTTCAATAATATGAAGCGATGCACAGCTCGTCTCTCTGTATTCTACAATCCGCTGCTGTCCACAGTCAAAAACTCCATATGTAAATTCTCTATTCTCTGATAACGGCAAAAGCACCTCCTTATAAAAACGCTCATAATCTACATTGCCGCCAATCTCTGCAAGACGCTGCTCCGTCCTCTGAAAAGGCTGCAAAAAGAAATCATCCATATGATAAAGATTCGTGTTATATTTTTCAAAAAGTGTCTGTGCCAGTGTTGATTTCCCACTGCCACTTTTCCCGTCAATCGCAATTAGATAAGGCCCTTTCTCTTGTTTGAGCCATTCCTCTATCTGTGTGCAAATTATGCCAAATGCTTCTGCATAGCTCTCCATATCTTATACTCCAAATTCATATTCATTCCACTTCACTCCTGCCTTTTTCAGCGCAAATACCACAGCAGGAATCAGAACAAGCTGCAAGATTATACCCGGAACTGCATTGAGAAATGCTCCGGCGACAAATACCTGAACCGTAAAATTCATACCTGCCATTGTATAAAACAGCTTTGCAGCCACCGCCCAGACAATACGCCCGCCAAGCATGGCGAGAAGCAAGGACGCATACATGCGAATTGCTTCCCGCTTTTCCCGCAAAAGCTTATAAAACAGTCCCGCCAAACAGCCATATGCCGCGAGCTCAAATGCCATCCCCGATGCCATCGGAAATAATTTGGGCATACCAAACAGCACACTTCGCACAAGTGGGGTGAGAAATCCAACCATAAGTCCATATGGGGCACCACACACAAAACCACACAACAACACTGGAATATGCATGGGCAGCAGCATATTTCCAATGCTGGGAACCTGCATAGTCAAAAATGGAAGCACCAATCCAAGAGCAAGAAACACGCCGGACAGTACCAGTTTTTTCGTATCTGTTTTCATACAATTCCTCCTTTTGCTTTTCGCAACTCCAAAGAGGCGCCAGAATCCCGGCACCTCCTCTTCTCTGCTCAATTTTAACAGATTTAACCATTACCATCTGACAGTTCTTCTGTCCTCTATCAGCTTCTGCTGATATTTCTTGTTCTACTATAGCAAAATTCTATTTCTCCGTCAAGACTCCAGCCCTAGATAGCGCAACAGCCCAACATAGATAGAATAGGCAAATACATATTGATCATCCCGCAATTTTGCGGCATCGGAAACATTAGTAATATAGGCAAGCTCCACCAGCACAGCCGGCATCTGTGTTCTGCGAAGCACATACAACGCTGGATTTGTGCGCACTCCATTGTCTCTTGTCCCCACCAATGTGACCATTGCATCCAAAATATATTCTGCCAAAACCTCCGCTGTAGTATTTCTTCGAAATACATACATCTCCGATCCATTTGCTGCCGGATTGGTGCTAGCATTTACATGTATGCTAATAAAATAATCTGCCTGCCACTCATTTGCCTCACGCACACGTGTGGCAAGACTGGTCGCATTGGTAGTTCCCAGCACCTCTGTCGGTGTATTTCTGGAGGTCCGTACTAAAAAACGCTCATCCGAATCCAGAATATCTGCCAGATAAGCGCCTACATTATATGTGATTTCTCCTTCGTTTAAACCATTTCCCACTGCCCCAGCGTTGACATTTCCAGCAGGATTATGACCCTGATCCACATAGATCTTGATTGCCATTATATCCCTCGTCTCTACATTTCTTCTAAATATAATATGCAGAATCGTCCTCTGATGCGATCAAAAAAGGAAGTGCCTCCTCAAAGTTTACCCCATACCAGCGCCGTGTGGGATCGTCCATCGTTCTCTTCATACATTCCAGCACAAAATCCATAGCAAGCTCCACCGCATTTTTAAGTTTCATTCCCTTGGTCAGTGCTCCCTGACAAACTGCTGCAAAAATATCGCCTGTGCCAAAGGGTTCCATCCTAAGCTTCTCCCTCTCACAAAATACCATATCTCCTGTTTCTGCCTGGTAAGCAAGCACGGCGATCGCTGTCTTTGTAAGAGAGATCCCCTTTATCACGACAGTTCCATGATTGAGCTTAGAAAGCTCACGAGCAAGCTGCTCATATCCCTCTTTGTCTCTTGGAAGATTTTTATAATCTATATTAAGAAGATAAGCAACCTCCGTGAGATTAGGCAGCAAAACATCTGCGGACTGGCAGAACATCCGCATTTCCTTTACATAAGCTTCATCAAATCCTGTGTACAGCTTTCCGTGATCTCCCATCACTGGATCAAGAAAAAGCAATGCTTTCCCCTTCCAAAAGGAATAATATTCTCGAACCATAGCTATCTGCTCTACTGAGCCAAGATAACCACATGAAATAGAATCAAACGTGATATTTTGTGATTTCCAATGATGGAAGATAGGATCAAGCACTTCCGTCAGATCTTTTTTATAAACCCCCTCAAAGGCTGTATGGGCAGAAAGCAACGCTGTTGGCAGCACAGCCGTCTCAAGGCCCATCACAGAAAGCACCGGTAGCGCAACGGTAAGGGAACACCTGCCTATACAAGAAATATCCTGTATTGTGAGAACACGCTTCATAAAAATTCTCCTTCCATTTTATATCAAAATTTTAGTTTTTAGCACATCCAGAGAGCTTGTCAACAGCCAGAGCAACGGTAGGCTGAAAGTAAATATCCTTTCCTTTATTACTCTCATACATAAAATCCAAGAGCGGCTTACTCGTATATCTTGAAAAATCTCCGTATATCGCAAATCTCACACTATAGTTGATAAATTTCTGTAATATTTCTCCTGCCAGGCAAGTACTCAAAACAAAGAAATCATCTACAATAGCTCCTTTGTTTATGGCAATATTTGTACAGCCCGTTTCATATTTCACTGTCATAACCAGATCTAAGGCGGACTGGACATCTGTAATCAATAGCTCCTCGCTGCTCACAACTGCAATTTCTGTATTATTTTTCTTTATAACTTCTGTTTTCATTTTATACCTCCTATTCATATAAACTGTCAATCAAATGGTCAACCATAAAATCAAAAGTTTCCATATGATTGTGCGGAAGAATATCCTTGTTTTTGATATTCATAATTAAAGAGTAAATAACTGATATTGCTATACTTCTATTAGCTTTAAATTTCAAATGCGATTGATCTAAAAAAAGCTGTTCACTCATATGATTGGATTTCTCAATTTTTTTTACCTGAGCCTCTGATAGCTTGTTCATCAAAATTGTGAAATCTGTACTGCTTGAATCATACAAAAAATTATTTTTATCATATTCCCTGTAAATGAGTTTTAATGCTTCTGCAACACCATGCTTATCCCTGTGCTTTTCCATTATCTCTGATGCTGCACTGCAAATCTGCTCTTGTACAGAACACAAAACCTCACAAAAAAGAGCTTCTTTTGATTCAAAGAACAAATAAAATGCTCCCTTTGAGATACCTGCCTGTTTGCAAAGCTCATCAACACTTGTTTTCTTATAGCCGTACTGTGTCCAACTCTGTTTACAGAGTTCCTGCAAATTCTTTTTGATGTTTTCTTTTTCTCTTTCTGTAAAGCTTCTTGCCATAATTCTTCTCCTTTTATGACTTAAAATACTATTTGGGTCATAAAATATGATACACCTTATATAAATAACTGTCAAGAGATATTTTCAAAATACACGCTTAAACTATTAAACAAAAAAACAGCAGAGTTTTTAAACCCTGCCATCTATAAGCCGTTCAAAGCGTTTTTGTACCTGCTTGTCAATATCGGTAAGCCGTTACGCCTGCCGCTTGCCTAATCAGCAACTATACATTTATACTTAGGGTATTTCATTTTTTACCTGTCAACTATAAGATAAAAGCTTCCCCATCTTTGCAGATTTGTCTTTGGCGTCCATCCTTAATCATATATGCTTCCCCATACAACGTCTGGTGTCCATCAGCAATCATAATATAACTTCCATCATTCAATGCAATTATCTCATGGCCTATGCTATCGGGGAAAATAATATCTTCGATGATATGCAATCCATCAAGATACTCCTCTTTAATGCTTTGATAGTGCGGGAAAATGTTTATTTCTGTTATATCAAGTCCTGAAATCCAACGCTCAAAGAGCGGGTCAGAGCCTTCTCCGTCTAACTCAGGAGCAGCATAAACCTTATTAGCGCAGTTCATGGACCCAGCACTCCATGCAATAACGATTCCATTATATGCCAATAAACGATTTTTCAAATCAAGTCGTTTCATAAACTTATTTTGTGTAGGTACATGCCCGCCAGTCAAAACAATTACATCCACATTTTCCAGAGAATCAATCCTATTAGAATTCCTATTATCACAAATTTCAATATTTGAAATGCTTAAACCACTCATGGGAAAGGATTCTTTTAAGCAGATGCAAATGCTGTCATTTTTTTCATAATCATAAGGATCGGCACAAATTATCAGTACCTTTGCATTTTGTGTCCAAATTTGTTTCAGATTCTCTACCAATCCATTTTTCTCAATCAAAACATCTGGAATTCTTACTCCATTCACTTTTTTTGAACCACCAAGAGAACTGGTTAATATTGCTTTCATACTAATTTCCTCCTCAAATACAATATTTCTCTACTCTCTATACGTTTTAGAAACACTTTTTGTTTCATTTACTAATAGTACCAAACCATATAACCCGCAAAATAAAAGAATGATATCCTCATAAGCATTAAAAATAATTGATTTTATCCCAGTCAATCCCCAAATAGTTAATAGGACAAGCAATACCTTATTTTTTCTTTTATATCCTGCATAGACAGCCATACTTAGGCTAACGATAGGACAGGGCATAATATACGTTACCATTTGCGGAAAAGTATTACCCAAAAATAAAGAAACAATCGGATAAAGTAGATAAAGCAATAACAATATTTTCTGTATTCTATTGGGTTTTAAAATCACATCACTTTTGTTATACCAGCTTTCATATAAGAATAATCCCCCACAAGCCAAATACAGTGGCAAAGCAAAATACTTTTGAATAGGTTCTGTTCCATACCATGCAAAAAAAACAAGTCCTATAAATAAATTTGCAAGTCCTAACGCAAATTTTGCCACCCATTTTACCTTGCACATATAGGACAACATAACAGCCAAAAACACAAATATAAACAATACTATTTGAAGGAACCATGTTTGTTCATTGTAATTACCAATAACATTCCAAAATGCTTGTGCATCCATTTATTTACCTCTTTGAAAGCAGCTTAACTCACTTCTTTTGCCCATGAAAATAAAATATGTTATTCCCATTGACAGAAGTAAATGTTGCCATACGATAAACAATATATTGTAACATTTTTAGCCTTTGCTATCTCTTCAATACTTCTTTTTCTCATTTGAGTCTGTATACAAAAATTCTTAGCATTTTCTTAATTTATCAATGCAATTTGTAAATCCTTATCTTAGAAATATGATTTATATATTTTTTCAAAAAATGAGGTCTGAAAGGCTTACCATGTGCAGGATAAATCCACTCTGCTTTTTCTCTAATCAATATATTCCACGAATTTTGAAAAGCGTTTTTATCTTCTATCCATATGGTAATTTTTTTGAAACTCGGCAAACCATTCATTGCTGCATCTCCGCAAAAGATTATATTGTCTATTTTAAGAGATATAGAATCCGATGTGTGTCCTGGTGTAAATAGAATTTTCCCTTGTAATAATTTTTCTATATTAGATAAGTTTTGAGCTGATATTTCGATAAGCCTGTCAATATTTTGCTTATCAATCGCAGGAAACAAATGTTTTCCTTTGCCAACCAATCCCATAAGCTTACAAAAAACCAATGCTACCAAACTGCTACATCCACCAATAAACAAATTTTGACCTCTAATAAGTGTGGGTAAAGCCCGATTATTTATAATAACTTTTATATCAGGATATTTTGATAATAATTCATTTAAAAATCCTGCATGATCGTCATGCGCATGAGTGAGAAAAACATATTTAATATCGAATAATGTTATGCCCAGTTTATTCATTTTTTTAATTATCCTTTTTAGGTTATGTTCATATCCCGTATCAATC
>CAMUFS010000044.1 GCA_947088195.1 uncultured Clostridia bacterium | reverse complement strand
TTCTATGTGCTATTTTACCATATTTCATGGCTTTTGCAAGTACTTTTTTAAGAGAATTTTATACAAAGTGCACAAATACTCTCTGATTCTCAAAAGGTATACTTTTTCGGAGTGGTTTTTTATCCATGTTTATGTATTTTATCACACAACATAAGAATGGCAGATTGTGAAGATGAATTTTTAAAGAGGTTTGTCATTTTCGAGAGAGGTCCGCATAGCAAAAACACTATTATCCTTCGTCACCCTGCTCTCTGGGCGGACCCTTCTCGAACATGATAAACAAATACATTTCATGTAAATATAACCATAAAATCTAAGACTTTCTTAAGTAATAAAACCTTGCAAGCCTCCTTCCTTTGCGGTATAATGTGTGTTATTATCGAGAGTATTATGTTCCTATAGATTTTTATAACCATGTAACAATAGAAAGGACATTGGTATTATGAAAAAGTTTACACGAATCCTTATCTGCGCCACTGCGGCAGCCTGTCTTGTCACAGCTTGTGGCAAAAAGCCTGCTTCTAATGCGCATATTGGCTCCACCAAGCCTAATTCTGGTGGCAGCACAAATAAAGAACCACAGACCACCTCCAACTTAAAGGTACATATCAGTGATATTGTCTCCTACGCTGGAGACGAAATTGACTATATAGGTGCTATTCAGTCTGCAGAAAATATGGAAATTAAGCGTTCTATGATCTATGTAGATTCTTCCGCTGTTGACACCAATACACCGGGCACTTATCTGGCAGAATACTCCTTTGATTATCTTGGCTCCACGGTGACAAGCTCTATAAAGGTGACAATTATTGCCAATCCTAATGCCACAACCACCGCTGCCAATGAAGAGCCTACCACAGAACCTCAAGAGGAATCTTCAGAGAGTGTTTCCAATGAATCCACAGAAGAGTCCTCTGCAGAAGAATCAACCCAAGAACCTTCTAGTTCAGATTCTCAGATAACCGACCCCGGCGAACAAGCTTCAAGCTCTGAAGAGAACACACAGCCTGAGATAGATGCCCCTCTCTCCACAGAACCTGTGGAGGCCACTGTAGAACAGCCATTGCCAGATGCCAATATCACACTTTCCAATGGTAAAGTTGTCACTGTAAAATGTACCTCCAATCGTTACATTGTTGAGACCTTTACAGACGAAACTTATTTTGAAGAGGATGGCTTTACCTTCCTCACTTCAGAACTAAAGGTATTGTTTAACAATGGAGATATTCAGGTAATAGAAACTGTTGTGACCCGTGTAGAGCCACAAAATGCGGATGAAACAGAAGCTGCTACAGAAGCACCATAAAGAATATACCCATTTATAACTTTTTAATAAGCTTAGGTTTAATTTATTATTAAAAAAAAGGTCCGCCCAGAGAACTGCTTGTCTCTGAGCGGACCTTTCTCAAACATGATTCCATAAATTTTTCTTTAGTCTCCGCCTAACCCAGTATCATTCTTAATTTTATCACTTATCTCTTTTACCTTTTGTGACACTTGATATTCCTGTGTGCCAAACAGCCATTCATGTAGCTTGCTTACGTTCTTCTCCAGATTTAATGGAATTACACAGTCTCCCTTTTTTCCCATGTCTTTGCTCTGCAAGTCAAATGGGAAGCCTGTATTGTCCACTAACTCATATTTGGCAGCGTCCTTTGCCAAGTTATAGATCTCAGCTACATCAAGGCTTGTCGATACATTAGGTAGCACCTTGTCAATCAGATTATTTAGCGTGAGTAAATCTGCTTTCTTTGCCTTCTCCACAATCTTAGAAATTACTAGACGTTGACGCTCTGTTCTTCTGTAGTCATCTCCTTTTGTCTGACGAATACGACAATAAGAGGTTGCCTGAAGTCCGTTTAAATGCACAAGACCTGACTCATTGAGTGGCACAATCTCTTTTCCTGTAATCTTGCTTGTCTCTGTCATATAACCGTTAATGTACTGACGCTCATAATCGTTGATTTCTATGTCGATGCCGCCCAATGCATCAATGGTATCTATCAGCGCTGAAAAGTTCACTGCCACAAAATCTGTGATGTCCAAATCCAGATTTGTATTAAATAAATTAATTGACATCTTGGGACCGCCGTAGAAATAGGCAAGGTTTGCTTTGTCATAGCGAATATCCTCATCCTTTGGAATCATAAGATAAGAATCGCGGTACACGGACACCAGTTTTACTTCATGTGTTTTATTGTTAATGCTGGCAACCATCATGGTATCGCTTCGATTTCCGTCTCCCAGGCTCTCATCTCTGGAATCAATTCCAAACAATGCAATGTTGGTGTATTCTTTTAAAGTGTTGTTTTCTTTTACCTGAGGATTAAAATGAATATCTTTGTCCGCGTTAATTGGCATGATATTTAGCTTGTCAAATTTTAACGCCACAAAGGCTCCCACCAGCAGCACAAGGATAAGCAGTCCTTCAAACACCAGAAGAATCCGTTTTCTTCTTCTCCTTCTTGCTTTCTTTTTTGAAATACGTGCTTTTTTTCGCTCCTGATCGCGTTCCCTCTCAGCCATGTTTACTTCCTCCCTAATAGGCATTTTTATTAATAAAGCCCTTAAATAATGTCAAAAACAATATCTTTATGTCAAATCCCATCGTCCAATTTTCAATATAATACAGATCACAATCAATCCGTTTTCGTATGGAGGTATCGCCTCGATAGCCATTGATCTGCGCCCATCCTGTCATGCCAGGGCGCACCTGATGCTTCACCATATAGCGCGGGATCTCCTCCCTGAATTTCTCCACGTAAAACGGTCGCTCTGGTCTTGGTCCCACAAGGCTCATATTTCCAATTAGTACATTATAAAACTGTGGCATCTCATCAATGCTGAATTTGCGGATAATTTTTCCTATCGGCGTGACGCGGGGATCGTTCTGCTTCGTCCAGCCATTTTTTTCCTCTTTTACCTCCATTGAGCGGAACTTGTACATCTTAAATGGCTTATTGTGAAGCCCCACCCGCTCTTGAGAATAAATTATAGGCCCCGGAGAAGTCAGCTTAATTAGTAATGCGACAATAAGCATAACGGGGGAAAACAAAATTAGGCAGCCAATCGCCCCCACAATATCCATTCCGCGCTTGATTACCATATTCAATGTGTTAGTCAACGGGACATGGCGAATGTTGATCACAGGAAGTCCTAACAGATCCTCTGTGTACGGTTTTGTTGGAATAATATGGTTATAATCCGGGATAAATTTTGTATGTACACCGGATTTTTCACACATATTTACAATCTCTTCCAATCTTGCATATTCCGAGATGCTCAGCGTAATTGCTATTTCATCCAGCTTATTTTCTGGCAAAATGACCATCAAATTATCAATACAGCCAAGTACCCTCACCCCTTTGTACTCTGTTCCAGCTGGCACCTTATCGTCGAGAATCCCTCTCACAACATAGCCCCACTGCGGATTTGCCTCGATCCGGTCAATATACCCTTCCATCGCGCGGCTGTAGCCTACTAATACGATGTGTTTTAGATTAAAACCTCTCTCACGCATGGAACGAAGCACATAACGGATGGCATTTCTTCCCAATGTCTCAAATACAATATTGATAATATAAAAAATAGCGATCATCCATCTGGAAAAATCTGGAATCTCCACTAGATATAATACAACAATAAAAATCGCTAATCCCACTGTGTTTGCTTTGACTATATTTGAAAACTCCAGCCTTCTTCCTTGTACGCGCTTGGGTGTATACAGGCGAAATGCCGTGTACAAAATCAAGTAAGCAGGAATTATCAAAAGCAGAGGAAACATATAGACGGCTGTGCTTAAACGTTCCTCTTCTCCTGTAATTGGAAAAATTCCAGATTCCAGACGGATATAATATGCAAGTATATAGGAAATAGCTGTGATGCAGGCATCCATTACCACATGGAACCTGTTAAAATATTTCTGGTTATCCTTTATCAAGCCCTCACCGTCTCCTTTCCTTCATTCCGTACTATCATACAACTTTCGTCAAAAAAGTACAATCAAAAAAAGCTGTCTCAATTCTTAATATTTGATTAAAGTTCTCAAACTAGACATATAATTTTCTTCTTATAAACTCATAAATATACAAAAAAAGATTTCTGATAAGCTCTATTTCCAGCATAATATAATTTTTTATATGTTTTTTACAAAATGGCACTTTCTTTACTCTGCCAAGTGTGCGAACTCCTTCCAAGAGCCCTTTGATATAGGTACTGCCAAAGCCTATTTTCACAAAAAAAAGCCATTTTACAAGCCAGCCAGAAATCAATGCTGGAAAATTCAAAATAAGCTGAATAAGTGGCATATTCTTATAATTTAAATACACACTGTTGCGGGATGAATGACGCACCTTAAATTCATTGTACTTCGATCCGCTTGTCGCACTTCCCACATGGTACACCACTGCAGATGGACAGAAAAGATTTTTATAGCCATAAATTTTCGCACGATAGCCAATATCCATATCCTCCAGATAAGCAAAATGATTTTCATCAAAATATCCAATTTTCTCAAAAATCTCGCGCCGGTATATAGCGGCCCCTGCACAGGAGGAAAATATAGGAACTGCTTTTTGATAATACTTTTCTTCACGGCCCACCCCGCGCTGAAATTGCCAGCCAATAATGCTGTACATATCCCCAGCATCATCCATCTTATCTCTGTGATAGTAATTTAGCATCTTGCTGCTTACCGAAAAAATCCGCCTATCTTGTGTGATCATGTGGTACAGCTCCTTCACAAAATCTGGATCTGCCTCTGTGTCATTATTAAGAAGAAGAACATAGCTTGTCTCCGACATGTGGATTCCTGTATTTACGGCATTGCAAAAGCCATAATTTCTATCCCTCTCAACCACTGTCACCCATGGATATTGGCTACGGATATACTCTGCGCTTCCGTCCGTGGAGCCATTGTCAACCACCATAGTAACAAAATCAGCCCTGCTCTGTGCTTTTATGGAATCCAGACAGGTCTTTAATAAATGTTTTCCATTATAATTTGGAATAATTACTGTCACGTCCATAATCCACCGCTCTCCTTCTCTACCTCTTTTCTCACAAGCTCCATATAATAACCCTCCGGCTTTAAACGCTCCTTTTTTGTCTTTAAAGAAAAGTCAGCGCGCTCAAGTGTCAGATTTGGATTGTAATATGGATCACCCTTTTGCAATATCTCCTTCCAGCGCTCTCCAAATATTAAAATCTCTTTATGAAAGCGAAGCACCTTCTGTGGTGTGTCCTCCGCTCCTCTGGATTTTGACTCATAGTGATATGCTTCTGCATATGGATTATATACGATAAGCTTGCCCTGTTCTCTTAATTTCATGCAGTAATCAATGTCATTAAACGCCACAGAAAGCTCCATGCTAAGACCACCCACGCTTCTAAAATCCTCCGTTCTTGTCAACATACATGCTGCTGTCACTGCACTGTAATCCTGCTGACACATCGCACGGGCAAAGTATCCGAGCTCCTCCTTTTTCTGATTGACGAAAGCATGACCTGCAATTCCACCAAAGCCAATTACCACACCTGCATGCTGAATCGTATTATCTGCAAAATAAAGTCTAGCCCCCACAGCTCCCACGTCCTGACGCATCGCAAATCCCATCATCTCTCGCAATGTCTCTGTCCCAATAAATGCAATGTCATTGTTTAATAATAGCAAATACTCTCCCCGCGCAAAATTGGCACCAAAATTATTGATCGCTGAATAATGAAAGCCGCCTTCTCCCTTCCATGTGACAACCTTCACCCTATCCCTTTCTTTCTCCAGCCTTTTATAATAAGCAAAAGTTTCTGCATTCTCGCTATTATTTTCAATAATAATAATCTCCATATTTTGATAGGAAGAGCGTTTGAGACCTTGTAAGCATTTCTCCAGATCTTCCATGTGATCTTTATTGGGAATTAGAACAGAAACCAAAGGTTCTCTGTCCCATTGATACCTTGTCCGATAGATGCCGGGAGAGATGCCATCCTCTGGCACTGCCGGCAGTCCAAGCCTTTGATAATGTGCCTGAAGTGCCCTCTTACCTGCCTCAAAAGCATAGCGCTTGCTCTCTGGATTCTCCGCAGTTGAATTTTCATGTGCCCTCCAATGATATAGCACCTTAGGAATATGCACAATCTGCTCTGCCTGCTCGACAGCCCGCAGTATATAATCATAATCCTGCGCCCCATTCATCTCTGGCAGAAAATTGCCAATACTGTCCGCAAGCTCTTTTTTAATCACACAGAGATGGCAAATATAATTCACACTGCGCAGCAAATCAATATTAAAATCTGGCTTAAAATGCGGCATAAAATACTTTCCTGTCCGCATGTCCAGCTTATCCTCATCACTGTATAAAAGCTCTGCGCCGCTCTCTGCTGCCTTAGCTGCCTCATACAATGCATTCTTTGCCAAAGTATCATCATGATCCAAAAAGACAAGATAGTCCCCCGATGCAAGCAAAAGTGCCTGATTGGTATTCTCTGGTATAGGAAGAGACCTATCTGCCCGAATATAACGAATGTTTTGGTTCTCTTTCTGATACTCCTTTACTATCTGCTCCAAATCACCCTCTTCGCCTTTCTTTATTCCTGAACCATCGGAAAGACACAGCTCCCAGTTGGGATAGGTCTGCGAAACCACTGACTCTATCATTTCCTTAAGATACTTTTCTGGTGTACGATAAAGTGGTACAATAACGCTGAAAAGCGGCATGGTCTCCCATGTCGCATTTCTCTGCCTCTCAAGCTCCTCCTTGGATGGTCCATTCTCTTCCTGCCATCTATGATAATCGATGGCGGGGCGAAGTCTGGCTTTAAGCTTTTTACAAAAGGCTGCCACCCCCTCCTCCTTCAAGGTCTGAAATCCTTTTACAAAGGTCTGGGCTGTCAGCTTTTCTGCCAATTTCATAATGTTTTATTCCCTCTAATATGATCCACTGTGCGCCTGCCAATACTGTCATAGATAACGTGAACATCATCAAATTGTGATAGGGCATAACAGTTTCTTCCATCAATAACAACTGCCTTCTTCATACAACGCTCATAAGTAGATACCGGAAGCTTCTTTACTTCCTCCCACTCTGTAAAAATAAAACAAATATCAGCATCCATAAGTGTTTCCTCAATCGTGGAACAATAACAGAGCTCCGTCGGATACAATTTTTTATAATTCTTCACTCCCACTGGGTCCCAAGCCTTTACCTTGCAGTTATCTTCCAGAAAAATCGGAATACTGACTAAGGAAGGTGCCTCTCTTAAATCATCCGTCCCCGGCTTAAAAGTCAGCCCAAGAGCCGCTACTGTAAGTCCTTCCAAACTATCATAATATTTATGTGCCTTTTTTACCAATTTATATTTCTGATTCTCATTTGTCTCAATAGCTGCCTTAATAGTTTTTAGCTCATAATCATTAAAGCTCGCAAGCCAATGTAATGCCTTCGTATCTTTTGGGAAACAAGAACCACCATAGCCAATCCCGGCATTTAAAAATTTATCCCCAATACGCTTATCATATCCCATTCCCTGCGTCACATCCTCAATATCTGCACCCACAATCTCACATAGATTTGCTATCTCGTTAATATAAGAAATCTTAAGCGCAAGAAAATCATTAGAGGCATATTTTACCATCTCTGCACTTCTTCGGTTTGTAAATAGTTTTGGAGCATCAAAATCTTTATAAACCTCCTCCAGCATCTTTGCCGCAAACTCTGATTCTGTGCCAATTACAATACGGGAAGCATGCATTGTATCTCGAACTGCCGTTCCCTGTGCAAGGAATTCAGGATTTGATGCAACATGCACATTGATAGCTTTATTTGTCAAATTATCACGAATATACGCATCCACCTTATCATTTGTGCCAATTGGCACGGTAGATTTTACCACTACCACACAATCTTTTTCCACAGAGCGTGCAATCTGCCCTGCTACCGTGTAGACATAACTTAAATTTGCAGAGCCGTCTCTTTTCTCTGGCGTGCCTACTCCAATAAAAATCACATCAGCATCACAATAAGCGTGATAATAATCTGTAGTAAAAATCAGTCTCTCCATATTTTTCACCATCAGCTCATCAAGCCCCGGTTCATAAATTGGAGAAATCCCTTTTTTCATTATCTCTATCTTCTCTTCATCGACATCCACACAGGTAACATTATGCCCATGTTCCGCCAGACACACTCCTGTCACTAATCCTACATACCCTGTACCTGCCACTGCTATTTTCATAGGTTTCTTCCTTTCCTCTTATCCTTAACCTGTCAACCATATACTTCATTTTCACCACTTGTTTCATTTCTCTTAAGCTGTTTGTAAACCGGCAGAACAAGCATTAAAAATCTTGCTGCATTTGCGATCAAGGTCCCCACTGCAAGCCCCACAAGTCCAAAGCTTCCCGCGCCAATGTATGCTGCAGCGATAAATAGGATGGCATAGCTTACCTCCACCTTAACCTGAAGCTTCATGGGACATAATCGAATCGCCAGCATATTGACAATACTGCAACTATAATACACAATCTGTGCCAAATTTCCAATATCCATAATGGGCAGGCACGCCTGATAAGAGGATGGATACAATACATATACCATCACTCTTGAAACAATAAGCCCCGCCGAAAAAAATAAAAGTATCGCTACCAGAGAACCCGCTACCACTCGGTTCACCATCCGCCTGTCAAGAGGCAACAGCCCCTTGGAAATATTGCTTAAAAGAACAGCTGTAATAGGAGGAATCACCAAAGCCACACATTTTCCATAGGTTGTCGAGATATAGTAGATACTGACCAGCTCATCACTTAACAAAAGTGCCACCAAAAACCGATCCATATAGATCAGTGCATAGCTTACCAGATAGGAGGATGTCAATGTCACCGTATTCCATACAATCTGGCTAAATCGCTCTGAAAGCTCCTCCACCGCACTGCGCGCACGATGCACCACAAAAGCTTTTCCTGCTGTACCAGCATACACCACTGCCGCTGCCTCGCCCAATATCAAAATAATATACCATGGTGCTCCCATGGAAAAAAACAAATATCCTACCAGATATCCCGCTGCCATAAACACAGAGGACAAAAGAATCCTTTTATAATTGATCTCAATTCGAAACATACATTCCGAGTACAGACGAAGCATCATCAGTGCCCCAGCAAGCCCCAGCATAACGCCATTTATCACATTATCCTGCTCCAGAGCCACGGAATAAAAAAACAGCACCAAAAACGTGATAGCTGCCTCTATCAAAGCAATCACTCGGTATCCCGCTGCGCGGCTTTCATCCTTGGACTGGTTCAGCACTCGAATGTGATTCAGTGCCTCCCCAAAGCTATAAGCCAATATACTGATATAACCCAGTACCAGAACATAATGCCCAAACCCTGAATCGCCCATGCGGACGTTCATCCACGGCTCAATCAAAAACTTTAGGACAAAGAAAAAAATTACCTTAGCCCCAATAGACAGCACACCATCCTGAACCATCTTATTCGTCAGAAGTGTCTTGATCCTCTTCAAAATTAATTCTCTCCTCTTCCACAACCAGCGGCCGCTTCATAATACGCGCATTCATGGTCAAGATATACTCACCCAGCAGCCCAACAAAAAACAGTTGTATTGATCCTAACACAAACATTCCTATCAAGACAGGTGCCATCCCTGCCGTAAACCAATCCCAATAGATCAATTTCATCACCAGATAAACCACAGCAATAATCATGCTAATTACAGAACAAATACATCCAAAAAAAGTTGCAAGTCGCAGCCCTGCCTTTGTGTAAGAGGTAATACTCAGCATAGCCGCATCATAAAGACGGTAAAAATTATTGCTGGTTTTGCCCGCACGACGCTTTGGCTGCTCATAGGCAATATCTTTTCTGCGAAATCCCAGCTCGGCCACAATTCCTCGAAGAAATGGAGTGGGATCGTCTAACTGCTTTAACACCTCGATAAATTTCCTGTCATACAATCCAAACCCTGTAAAATGCTCAATCTGCTCAACATCTGACAGCTACTTAATAAGCTTATAATAACAACTGCGAAGAAAATACATCATCTTATTTTCTTTGCTGCTGGTCTTAATACCAGAGACAATCCGATACCCATTCTCCCACTCTGCAACAAATCGTGGTATCAATTCCACTGGGTCCTGAAAATCTGCCACCAGAAGAATCGCACAGTCACCCGTCGCCTGCAAAAGCCCATAATATGGCGATTTAAACTGCCCAAAATTCTTGGCATTTAATATCGCCTTAATCTTGTGATTCTTCGCGCACAATCCCCGCAGCAGCTCTCTTGTGCTATCCTGAGAATCATTATCTATAAATATAATTTCATAATCATATTGTGGAAGAGAGCGTTCAAACTCCGCTATCACTGCCTCACTAATTGGACCTACATTCTCCTCCTCATTATAACATGGAATTACCACACTGATTTTCTTCATCTTTTCCTCATTTCTGCGCCGTTTTCTGTGCTCCTTTTTCTCTTTGCATTATGGAGCGCTTCCACGCAACCGTCTCCCGTATTCCCTCCTCAAAGGTATATTTCGGCAAAAAGCCTGTGTCTTTTGTTAATTCACTAATATTGGCGCACAGATACATCACCTGCCCCGGATAATAGGAAAGCTCCCCTATCTTAACCTTGGCAGATGGCTCAACCGCATCTCGTATCTGCATAATATAACTTTTTAATTGATTTACCTGACCGCTGCCAAGCGGATAGACACTTCCATCCTTTCCACTTACAGAGACGAGATAGAGCGCCCGCGCTGCATCCTTCACATACAGATAATCCCAGAGCTGCTCTCCTTTCGAAAATGCAGGCGTATCACCTTTTAGCAGCGTGTGAATGGCAGACATAACCATTGTCTTTTCTGTATCCCAAGGTCCATAGATACTTAAGATCCGCATCCATATATGACAAATCCCAAGCTCTCTACAATAAATTCGGCTCATCTGCCCTGCGGCAAGTTTGGCTATTCCATAGCCATTCTCAGGAAATGTGGGCGTGTCCGCCGCAAGACGCACCCCCTCCATCACCCTGCCATATTCTGCCTGCGATCCAGCACCGACAAACACCTGACAGCCAAGTCTCTTGGCAAGCCTGACAGCATCCAGCACACAGCGGATATTTTGGTTTTGCAAAAACATATTATCCCTTGTCTCCCCAAAGGTTCCCGCCCATCCCAGATGAAAAAAAGCATCTGCCCTCCCTATTGCACGGGAAAGCTTGTCAAATGTCTCCTCTTCTCCTAAGTCATCCAAATCTACCGCAAGCTTATAAAGCTTATCCGATTCTAAAAGTCTCGCCGCTTTCTCGGAACCGGGACGAACACACGCTGCCACTGTAATACCCTTATCACAGAGACACTGTGCCAGCGCTGTCCCTATCATTCCGGTTGCACCAGTAATTACGGCTGTCTTGATCTCTCTCATCATTTAATGTCCTATCACTGGAATAAACATATTCTCCCTCAATTCCTCGTCTGGCAAAAATGGAGCGAGATCCTCAAGCGGCGGGGAAACCAGCGTCCCATCTGGCAGACGTTTTGTCGCTGATTTTGGCTCAAAATTCTGATCGGTTGTCACGAAAATCTCGCAGATATATGGACCTTCTTCCCTAAGTACATTATCAATGATTTCTGCCAATTCCTCATTTTTCTCAATTCTTTTATATGGATAGCCATACGCATCAGCAAGCTTGCTCATATCTGGAAAGCTTAAATCCCCGCTGTCATAGCCAATGCCAACAAGCGGCTCCCCAAAGAAATTCTTCTGTGTCTGACGAATGGAATGATACCCCTGATTATTAATGAGGAAAATCTTAATTGGCAACTGATGATGAATAATGGTCTGCAGCTCCTGCAAATTCATCTGGATGCTGCCCTCTCCTGTCACTAAGATCACATCCTGAATCTCCTTTGCCTTGTTCTCTCGTTGTAAGGCAAGGTTTCCATATGCGCCAAGACACGCTCCGATTGCTGCGGGGAGATCATACCCCATAGAGGCAACCGCTGAATTGATGATAAATCTCTGATCCTTCTTTATTATATATGCATGGCTGCCCACCACACAGGCGGAACCATTTCCAACCACTGTCACCTGCCCCTCAGAAAGCCTCTTGCTAAGTTCATGGATAAATGCATAGACATTCGCCCTGTCTCCCGCCTGATAATGCTTCTCCTGAACCACAGGATAGCTTTCCTTCCATCTACGGCATACGGAAAGCCATTCCTCCTTTTCAAAGCGATCCCGATCTGTCAGTTTGCCCTTCACCTTCTCAAGAAAATCCTTTGCATCAGCATGAATTGGCAGCTCTACATGCAAGGTAGGCTTTCTAAGCTCCTCCGCATCTGCATCCACCATAATAACCTTTGCCTCCCGCGCCCATGTAGTATAATTATAACCAACCTGACGGATACTTAACCGATTTCCCACTGCCAAAACCAAATCACTGTTCTGCACAGCAAAATTCCCAGCACGATCGCCCATAATACCGCCTCTTCCCACATAGAGCGGATGTTCATTGTAGATGGCATCAATGCTGTCCCAGCCAGTCACAACAGGTATATTTAATTTTTCTATTACTTCCATAAAAGCTTGATGCGCGCCGGCAATGCGTATGCCATTTCCCGCATAAAACACTGGACGCTCTGCCTGACGCAGCATAGAAAGTGCAAGATTGACAAGCTCTTCTGAAGCCTCTGGCACCTCTTTTTCAAGTTCCTCTGGATCAAAGCCAACAAGCTCTTCCTCCTCCACAAATGCCCCCTGAATATTTAGAGGAATATCTAGCCAGCATGGTCCCGGTCTTCCTATCTGCGAAAGATACAGCGCCTTCTCAAGTGCATAGCGGATGCGCGCCGGATCTACTACCATCTCACAATACTTTGTCATACAATCGACTGCCAATGTAATATCAAATTCCTGATCCCCCATTGCGCGTAGCTTAAGCCCTGTACTTCTGGCTGTTGTATCATATCTTACCTGACCAGATAATATTAGCATTGGAATGGAGTCCAAATACCCTCCAAGCACACCTGTGATCGCATTGGTGCCGCCGGGACCTGTTGTCACACAGACAGCAGCTATTGTATTGTGCAGCCTTGCATAGCTCTCAGCAGCTATTGCACAAGCCTGCTCATGATGATTGTAGATGCAGGTCAGCCCCTGCTGATGTCCAAGAGCATCATTTAGATGCATAGCTCCGCCGCCTGTCACGGAAAACACATGGGTGATGCCCTCCTGAACCAGCCTTTTTGCAATATAATCAGAAACCTTAATTTTCATAAAATACCTCAATTCCGCGCTAAATCGCATATAATCAGGAAACTCTCTATCCTTATCTGGTTATTATACCCTGACTTACCATAAAAAACAAGAAGGAATCCCAAATTCTGGGATTCCATTATGAATTGATTTATTTTTTCTTATCCATAAATACTGGCTGCACACTCTGCAGTTTATTCATACTTTTATAGTAATTATTTGTCGCATCACGGCTCGCCTTAAACTGACGAATCTCTTTTTTATAAGTGGCAAAATGACCCGCGATTGCCTGACGATTTCGCTCTTCCTCTGCTTGGATCGCCACACTCTTATCTGTGATCTCGCTGATAAGCTTTTTTAAGGTCTTAATTCCCTCTCTATATTTCTCAGGCTCAGCTTGCAAATTTGGCTTCACTCTGTCATAGACAAGCTGAAATCCTTCGTCCAGCTTATTTAATTCGTCAATGTACTCTGATTTTTTATTTACTGTCTTATCCAACTGCTCCAAATCCAGTTTCTGCGCCGCTGCCAGTTGCCGTTGTTCTTCATCTATCTG
>CAMUFS010000043.1 GCA_947088195.1 uncultured Clostridia bacterium | reverse complement strand
GAAAAACGTCGGTGCTTAACGAGGTTTTAAACGAGTTTAGCATCCGCTACGTTTTTCACTAAGCGGGAGCGCGGTGACGGAGGACCATAGCCAATTCTCTGGGCGGATCTTTCTCAAAAATATTTTGTATAAAGTATATTTTTATAAATATCACTCTCATAAACATTCTTCCTTCCAATACTATTTACAACATACTTAAATAAAAACACATGACAAGTTTCCTAACAACGTGTATAATAATACCAATGAAATAGACATCCTATCCATGAAAGGAGTTTTCCCATGAAAATAAAAAACAAAATTATCACTGCATGTCTGACAACCTCTGCTGCCATTTCTTCTGTAGCACTGCTCAATAAATGGATTTTTCTTTCATCCGATAAAGGGATATTGCCAAGAAATCGACTCTCCTATAATTGGCGTTTTGGCTCTGTTTCTTATCGTGTATCTGGAAATGGCAAACCCCTTCTTCTAATTCACGACCTGATTCCCGGAAATAGTGATATAGAATGGAATTCCATTATCAACAAACTATCTGACTCTCATACCGTATATTCTCTTGATCTGCTTGGCTTTGGCAGATCTGACAAGCCTGCTATCACTTACACCAATTATCTCTATGTACAGCTTATCACTGATTTTATTAAATCAATTATCGGCAGAAGAACAGATGTGATTGCTTCTGGTTCCTCCTCCAGCATTGCAGTTATGTCCTGTTGTAATGACACCAGCTTATTTGATCGAATTATCCTTGTCAATCCTGATTCACCAAAAAAAGCAGGGCTAATCCCTGACAAACATTCTAAGATACAGAAGTTTTTGATCGATTGCCCCGTTATTGGTACTTTATTATATAATATTATGATGAGCAAATCATTTTTAAAGAAAGATTTCTTGGAGCATTATATTTCTTCTGCCTATTTTTATAAAGATTTATTATGCTCCTTTCACGAAGCTGCTCATCTTGGAGGCAGTTATTCTAAATATGTTTATTCTAGTATTGTCGGAAACTACACTAATTTTAGCTTTTCTCACAAGATCTCTGAAATTGATAACAGCCTTCTGCTTATTGGTGGAGCGATGGAGGAGTCTATCACAGAAACCATACAATATTATAAAGAGTTAAATCCGGCACTTGAAAATACTTATATCAGAGGAAGCCGGCACTTTCCGCAAATAGAAAAACCGGAGGATTTCCTCCAGCTTTGTCAAATCTTTCTTTCCTCTGCTATTTAAGAGGTTCTTTTTTCGGTATTCCAGCTTTTCTGGGATATATTTTTGCTATGGGCGCTGTTTTTTCTATAACAATCAGCGTCCTTTCTATCTCTGTGTCAGGTATTGAAAAATCTATTATATCTTCTATTTTTCCTGACAATAGCTTTATTGCATGTTTTGCTTCCTGAAGCTCCTCCTCTGTTTTGACAGATTTATATGGAATAAAATAGCCTCCTTTTTTTACAAATGGCATACCATATTCCGCTAATACAGGAAGTGCAGCGACTGCTCGCGACACACAGAAATCGAATTTTTCTCTGTACCTCTTATCTCTTCCAAAGTCCTCTGCTCTTCCATGTACACATTCTATTTCTTTAAGTCCCAAAGCATCTGTGGTCTCCTTTAAAAAATTAACTCTTTTATTGAGAGAATCCAAAAGTGTCACTTTAAGATGAGGAAATGCTATTTTAAGCGGAATCCCCGGAAATCCAGCTCCTGTTCCCACATCGATCACACTTCCCTCTCCCCGGAATACTGGAGCTAGAATCAGTGACAGACTGTCAAGAAAATGTTTCTGGACTACCTCATTATATTCTGTGATAGCAGTAAGATTCATCACTTTATTCTTTTCTATCAATAACTTATAATATTGCATAAATTGGTCAAGCTGTTTATCACTTAATGTAATATTCCATTTTAAAAGTCCTTGAGTCAATAATTCTGTCATATTCTCTCTTCCCTTCTAAGCTGTTCCAGATAAATAAGCAGCACAGAAATATCAGCGGGGGATACGCCAGAAATTCTTGATGCTTGTCCTATTGACAAAGGTTTGTAGAGCTTTAGCTTCTGTCTTGCCTCTTTTCTTAGGTTATCTACTTTATCATAATCAAACTCCGGGCTTAATTTTTTCCCCTCCAGTTTTTTAAATTGTTCTACCTGTTTAAGCTGCCGCTTTATATACCCCTCATATTTAATATTAATATTCACCTGTTCTATCACAGCCTGAGATAATGGCTTTCTGTCCTTGTCAATCTCCTCAAGCGCCTCATAGGAAAGCTCTGGCCTTCGTATTAACTCAGCCAAGGTTGTGCCTGTCTTTAATGGAGTGCTTCCATATGTGGCGAGCAGTGTCTGCACTTCATGATTTGCTCCCACTGTTGTCCGAGTAAGTCTTTTAATTTCTTCTTCTATCTCCTTTTCTTTCTTTTTTACATTTTCATATTGTGCTTCCGTCACAAGTCCTATTTTATATCCTATCTCTGACAAACGAAGATCGGCATTGTCCTGACGGAGAAGCAAGCGATATTCTGCACGGGAGGTCATCATGCGATATGGCTCATGGTTTTCTTTTGTCACTAGATCGTCGATCAGTACCCCTATATAGGCCTGTGAGCGATCCAAAATAAGCTGTTCCCCACCAAGCACCTTCTGTGCTGCATTAATTCCTGCTATCAGTCCTTGCGCTGCTGCCTCCTCATAACCAGAGCTACCATTAAACTGCCCTCCGCTGTAAAGCCCTTCAATTACTTGAAATTCCAGAGTTGGCTTCAGTTGTCTTGGATTGATGCAGTCATACTCAATCGCATATGCATTTCTTACAATCTTAACATTTTCAAGTCCCTTTACCGTGCGATACATGGCTACTTGAACATCTTCAGGAAGAGAACTTGACATTCCTCCCAGATACATCTCATTTGTATACAGACCTTCTGGCTCTATAAAAACATGATGTCGATCTTTATCGGCAAACTTAACCACCTTGTCCTCAATCGAAGGACAATATCTCGGACCTGTTCCCTCGATCACTCCAGAAAATAGAGGAGAGCGGGAAAGATTATCTCGAATTACTTTATGTGTCTCCTCATTTGTATAAGTCAGCCAACAAGAAGCTTGTTCTTTCTGCACGGTTTCTGGATCGGTTGAGAAAGAAAAAGGAACAATCCTTTCGTCTCCTTTTTGTTCTTCCAGCTTATCAAAATCAATGCTTCTTTTGTCAACTCTCGCTGGTGTTCCCGTCTTAAAGCGATACATTTCAATCCCATGCTGCTCCAAAGAAGCCGTAAGATAAGACGCTGCCTGAAGACCATTTGGCCCTGTTTCATTGCTGACATCCCCATAGATACAGCGTGCCCGCAGATAAGTGCCCGTAGCCAAAACCACTGCTTTGCAATAATATACTGCATTTGAATATGTCTTTACGCCTCTAATTTTCCCTTCTTCTACTATTAACTCTGTCACTTCTGCCTGTCTAATTGTCAAATGATCGGTATTTTCCAGAGTCCTTCTCATCTCTTTTGTGTATTCCTGTTTATCAGCCTGTGCGCGCAGCGAATGAACAGCCGGACCCTTTGACTCATTTAACATCTTAGATTGAATAAAAGTTTTATCAATATTTTTCCCCATCTCTCCACCAAGAGCGTCGATCTCTCTTACCAGATGTCCCTTTGAGCTTCCGCCTATATTAGGATTGCAAGGCATCAAGGCAATGCTGTCAACACTGATGGTAAATATAATTGTATTAAGTCCCAGTCTCGCTGCGGCAAGAGCAGCCTCACATCCCGCGTGTCCAGCTCCTACCACCACAATATCATATGTCTCTTCCAAAGTCGGCATATTATCTCTTACCTCCTATTTTCCCATACAAAACTTGCTGAATATTTCATCGATCAAATCATCCTCCACCGTCTCGCCTGTCACATAGCCAAGCTCCTCATAAGCATCCATAAGATCAATCGTATAAAAATCCTCCGGCATCTGATTTTCTATACTTTCCTTTACAAGCAAGATACTCTTATAAGCATCCACAACCGCCTGTTTTTGCCGAATATTCGTAATACATGCCTCCTCCTGGCTAAAAGCTTCTTTCTCAAGGAACATCTCCCTTACAGAACTTTCCAATTCCAAAAGCCCTGTTCTCTCCTTTGCAGAAATTGGAATCACTTTTTTTCCTGTCCTCTCTCTAAGCTCTGTCTCTTTCACCAGTCCGTCCAGATCCGTCTTATTTAACAGTACGATCGCCCTTCTATCTTTAATTAATTCTATAATCTCATTATCATTTTCATCAAGCGGTATCGAGGAATCTGCCACATAGATAAGCAGATCCGCCTTTTTCGCATATTCTTTTGCTTTCTTAATTCCAATTTTTTCTACCAGATCTTGCGTATCTCGTATTCCTGCTGTATCCGCAATGTGAAGTGACAATTCTCCTAACATCACGCGTTCTGTCAGAACATCCCTCGTTGTTCCCGCCACCTCTGTCACAATCGCGCGCTCCTCCCCAGCAAGTAAATTGAGAAGCGAAGATTTCCCTGCGTTTGGCTTTCCAAGAATTACGGTGGAAATGCCATTGGCTAAGATTCTTCCATTTTCTGATTCCTTTATTAATTTTTCAAGTTTTTTTCCTGTCTCCTCTATAAATGCTTTTAACTGATCTTGGTATCCATCAAGAGAAATATGCTCTGGATCATCAAGCGCTGATTCAATATAGGCAATTTGATGCAGAATCTCTTTCCTTATATTTTTTATTTTCTCTGATACTTCACCTTTTAACTGCTTGACCGAATTTTTTCTGCCATACTCATTTTCAGAGTTTATTAATTCCATCACAGACTCCGCCTGTGCCAGATCAATTCTGCCATTTAAAAAAGCCCTTTTTGTAAATTCGCCCGGTTCGGCCGCCCTTGCACCATTTTCCAACACTACCTTCAAGATCTCCTGCATAATATAAGCTCCCCCGTGGCAATCGATCTCCACAGTGTCTTCTCTTGTATAGGTATTTGGCGCTTTCATCACTAGAACCATAACTTCATCTATGACCCTATCCTTGTCCTTAATATATCCATAATAAACACGGTGGGATGCGGAATTTTTTAGTCTTTTCCCAGAGGGAGAACAAAAAATCTTATCTATCACATCAAGTGCTTCCTGCCCGCTGATTCGAATAATTCCAATACCAGAATTAATCATAGCTGTGGCAATCGCAGCGATCGTTTCATTTCTTTTCATATTTCCCCTTTTTATGTTAAAACAGCCGTCCTTACTATGACGGCTGTTTTAACTTTCTATTCTATCTTGATTTTTTTATATTTCTATTTTTCTTTCTTTTGTGCGCCGTCCCTCTTTAAGATCACCACAACATGGCGGAATGGCTCTTCTCCCTCACTCTTTGTGCTCACATACTTATCATTCTGCAACGCAGAGTGAATCACTCTTCTCTCATATGGATTCATAGGCTCCAAAGACACACTTTTCTTGGTTCTCTTTACCTTATAGGCAATATTCTTTGCGAGATGTTCTAATGTTTCCTTGCGTCTCTCGCGGTAATTTTCTGTATCTAATTTTACTCGAATATAATCCTCACTGGATTTATTTGCCACAAGACTGGTTAGATATTGTAAGGAATCCAAAGTCTGTCCCCTTTTACCGATCAAAATTCCCATCTCAGGACCAGCTAAATCGATCGACATAACCCCTTCTTCCTTCTCTATCTTAATTGTAATCTCCACCTGAATATGCATCGCGTCAAATACACCCTGAAGAAAATTTCTCACTTGATCTTCTATTGTGATCTTTTTTCTAACCTTAATTTTAGCCGGCTTACTATTAAAAATTCCAAGGATACCGCTACTTCCCTTTTCCAGCACTTCATATTCTATCTTATCGCTGGTAGTTTCCAGCGCAATCAGCGAATTTGTCACCGCATCATCGACTGTTTTACCTGTAACCTCTATAAAGTCCTGCATGTAAATCCTCCCCTTTTTCTTCTCCTATTTCTTCCTCTTCTCTGTCCTCTCATTATACTGTTGTACCATATTCGCCTTCGCGGCAAGGCTTCCCGGCTTTGCAGCACTTTTGTTATAATACTCTGTGCTCTCCTTTATCTTATTATGCGTCTCTTCTATTCGCTTCTTCTGTTCTTCTCTAATTTGATCTGCATTTTCAATGTTTTTCACGGTCTGTTTTGCGACATTGCTGACCTTCTGAGGCGGCAGTCCCTTCTTTGCACGCTTCTTATTTGCCTTCTCCAAATTTTTCATAATCAGATCTTCCATATCCATGCGGTTAAAATACATATTCAGAATAATCTGCTGAAGAATCATAAAAGTACTGGTGGCAACCCAGTAGATACCAAGTCCTGATGGCATAGTAATACAGAAGAATGCAGACATCAATGGCAAGAAATTATTCATCATCTTCATGGATGATGCCATCGTATTCTCCTCACCATTATCATTGATCGGCTGATTTGCCGTCATAAGCTTTGTGCTAATCCACTGTGTCACACCAGAAAGAATCGGTATTAAAAGTGCTGGTGTCAATGCGAATCCGGGAGCTTCTGCAAGATTAATCCCAAGAAAATTATTCATATTGTTAATTCTCTCAAGATTCTCTGTGATCACAGCAGTCAAATCTGGAAACTGCGTGATCAGCTCTCCCCACTCTGTATCCGTAAATTTGTACAAAAGATCGATCACATAATTAGACTGTGTAAAATCATACTTCTCTATGGACATATTATGTGCTTCCGCAAATGTGGAGATCTTGTCCATAAAATCATTCTCTGCCATCAGCGGCGTGACAATATTCATAAACACTGTCTTCACTGACGCCACATAAGCCGGAATATTATTAATTACACGAAACAGTGCATATATAATTGGGAGCTGAATCAAAAGCTGCAGACATCCACCCGTGGGAGAAGTCCCATATTTCTCATAGACAGCCTTTGTCTCTGTCTGCATCCGCATCATAGAATCCTGATCGGACTTTCCTTTATATTTTGCCTGAATTGCCTGAATTTCTGGGTTCATAACAGCCGAGATCTTTGAGAACTTCTGCTGTTTGATCGTCATTGGAAACATTAACGTCTTTACAACAAATGTAAAGAGTATAATAGACAAACCGATCGCTCCGGTCTCAATTCCAAGGCTGCTGATAAATTCAAACAACCCATTCATAATAATACCGAGCAGCTTGGCAATATCACCAATTAAGAATGTATTGCTCTGTGTAAGTATAATGTGATACACTTGTATATCCTCCTTGTATCATTCCTCTCTCAAGGAACTGGGTCATACCCTCCTTTTGCGAAGGGATTACATCTCAATATTCTTTTACATGTCAAAAACATGCCCTTAAAGGGACCATACTTTTCGATTGCCTCTATCGCATACTGGGAACAAGTAGGCATATAGATACAATGTGTCCTCACCTTTAGAGGAGACAAATACCTTCTGTAAAAACGAATCAATCCGATTAAAATCTTCTTTAACAAATCTTTCAAGCTATTCTCACTCACTTTTTACAAATCCCGTGCAAGCTTCCAAGATGAAGTATAGCACGTTCCATATCTTCCAATCTTTTTCCCTTTGCCGCCACTCTCGCTATCACTGCAATATCATAACCTGCGGCAAAGGTGTCTTCGTTCAGGCGATAGCTCTCTCTAATTAATCTGGTTATCCTGTGGCGCACAACACTGTTGCCCACTTTTTTGCTTACTGATATTCCTACACGATTTTTTTCCGATTCATTTCCCTTAATATACATAACCAGATATTTATTCGCAAACGATTTTCCCTGTTTATATACCATCTGAAATTCACTGTTTTTCTTCAACGATTCCATATCTGATTCCTACCTAAATAGAACAACGAGTGGCACGCTTCGCGCACCACTCCTACGTTCAAGAAAAGGCCACACTGCTGCGGCCTAAGCTGATAATCTCTTTCTTCCCTTTGCTCTTCTTGCAGACAAAACTTTTCTTCCGCCCGCTGTGCTCATTCTTGCCCTAAATCCATGAACCTTGCTTCTGGATCTCTTCTTTGGCTGGAACGTCATCTTCATTCTTCCACACACCTCCTCACAAATAACGGAAAATCTTCCTATAGAAAACCATTTCTATTATAGAGAAAAAGAGGTATGAAGTCAAGCAAAATTTTCATAAATTTGCGCAAACTGGCATGGAACTCGTATTAAAAAAACATAAAACCATTATTTCCACATTTTTATCCACAAAAATCTTATTATCAACAAGATAAACGACAAGTTATCCACAAATTGTGAATAACTTGTTGATAACTTCTTGATATTCTGTGTATTTCTCCATTTTTCTCCAAAAAAATGTTGATTTTTCCACTATTAATAATGTTTATAACGTTTCTCACATTATTCACATTTTTATTTTTCTATCCACATTCGACGGTTTATAACTTCTCTCGCCATCCTCTTTTTTTCTTTCTTTTGACTACTTTTCCACTTTTCCACATAACAATCCATTGTGGATTCCTTGTTTTCTTCTTGAAAAATATGTCGCAATAGTATAATATATATGTATATGCCCTTTTTGAAAAAAGGGCGGTATCCTTATTGTTAATCCTATGGAAACTGGAGACTGCCATGAACGAGAATATCTATGATAAATGGGACGAAATACTGAACACAATGAAGACGGAATACGAGATTTCGGATATCTCCTTTGAGACTTGGCTACGGCCTCTTTCTGTTTATTCTGTTGAGAATAACAAGGCTACCATTCTTGCAAAGGATAAGATGCATATGGATTATATTGAGAAAAAATATTCCAAACAGCTTACCGTAACGGTTGGCGAGATCACCGGTACCTCCTATTCCTTTCAATTTATCAGCGAGGACAGTATTAAAAAAGAAGAACCAAAGGCTCCCAAGGCCGATCCTGCCGCTCAGAAGAACCTTATTGATGCCAACCTTAACCCCAGATATACCTTTGACACCTTTGTTGTCGGCAACAATAACCGTTTTGCGCACGCCGCATCATTAGCCGTTGCTGAATCACCGGGGGAGATCTATAACCCCTTATTTTTATATGGTGGCGTTGGTCTCGGAAAAACTCACTTAATGCATTCCATTGCCCATTTTATTTTGGATAACAATCCACGATCAAAGGTATTGTATGTAACCTCCGAGAAGTTTACAAACGAAATTATTGATGCCATTCAGCGAAAGGATAATATCTCAACCATAGAATTTAGGGAAAAATATAGGAATGTTGACGTTCTGCTGATCGATGATATTCAATTTATTATTGGCAAGGAAGCAACCCAGGAAGAATTTTTTCACACCTTTAACGCACTGCATGAGTCGAAAAAACAGATTATTATATCCTCGGATAAGCCTCCTAAGGATATTGAAACCTTGGAGGAGCGTCTGCGCTCTCGATTTGAGTGGGGGCTTACTGTGGACATTCAATCTCCCGACTATGAAACGCGAATTGCCATCCTTCGCAAAAAAGCAGAATTAGAACGATACCATCCTATTAATATAGAAGTAATGGAGTACATTGCCAATAATATTAAGTCTAATATTCGTGAATTAGAAGGTGCTCTGACAAAGATCTACGCCTTTTCTTCCCTATCCAACGAAGAGCTCACAGTATCGCTGGCGGAGAAGGTATTAAAGGATTCTATATCACCGAATGAGGCCAGACAAGTGACGCCAGACTTAATTATTAAATTAGTGGCAGAGCACTTTAACATTACCCCTGCTGATATTATCTCCCAGAAAAGAAACAAGGAGCTTGTATATCCACGTCAGATTGTGATGTATCTGTGCCGTAGTATGCTGGATATTCCTCTACAGCAGGTGGGCGGTTATCTGGGAAAACGAGATCACTCGACTGTGATCAGTGGTGTAAAAAAGATCACGGCTAATATTGAAAAAGATGAGAATACAAGAAATACCATCGAGGTTTTAAAGAAAAAGATCAACCCCAATTTATAAACATTCCCTTGTGTATAATTTGTGGATTTTGTGTTTATAATCTCAGATTTTTTTTGATGGTGTTGATAAGATCGCAGTTATCCTCATTTTTTAAGAGGGTTTTCTACATAGTTATAAAGACCGCTATCCCGTGTATTTAGTGGCTTTATAATGGTTATAAACAAATTAACAGCCCCTATTACTAAGGCTACTAAATTGATCTCTTTCTATCCATTATGGAAAGACAGAAAGGAGTTATTCACATTATGAAATTAATCTGCACGAAATCAGAGCTTCTCCGTGCTGTCAACACAGTATTAAAAGCAGTTCCCTCAAAGACTACCATGACCATCTTAGAATGTATTTTGATCGACGCTTCGACAAACAACATTACATTTACAGGAAATGATATGGAGCTAGGCATAGAGAGGATTGTAAAGGGTGAGATTGTCGAAAAAGGAACGATTGCACTGAACGCTAAAGTATTCTCAGAAATTATCAGAAAGCTTCCTGATAATAATGTTGTGATAGAGAGTGATAATAATTATACAGCGGTGATTACCTGTGAAAAAGCAAGGTTTCATATTGCAGGAAAGTCAGGGGATGATTTTTCTAAGCTTCCTTATATCGAGAAGACAGAGTCTTTAACCCTTTCTCAATTCACATTAAGAGAAGTGATCCAGCAGACAATTTTTTCGATCAGTGATAATGATAGCAATAAATTAATGACAGGAGAGCTTTTTGAAGTAAATGATAATCAGCTTAAAGTGGTTTCCTTGGATGGACATCGCATCTCCATTCGCAAGATTCTTCTAAAGGAGCCATATGGCAATATAAAAGTTGTTGTTCCGGGAAAAACGCTTTCTGAGGTCAGCAAGATTCTTTCTGGCGGAAATGAAGATGAAGTTAAGCTTTTCTTTACTGGAAACCATATTTTATTTGAATTTGATGACACAAAAGTTGTCTCTCGCCTGATTGAAGGTGAATATTTTAAGATCGATCAGATGCTTTCTTCTGATTATGAAACAAAACTCAGTATAAATAAAAAAGAACTGTTAAGCTGTATTGATCGTGCTACCCTTTTGATTCGAGAAGGTGAGAAAAAACCGATTATTATCACGATCAAGGATGGGGATATGGAATTAAAGATTCAATCTACAATCGGTTCCATGAATGAAAATATTGATATTGCAAAAGAGGGAAAGGATCTGATGATCGGCTTTAATCCAAAGTTTTTGATCGACGCTCTTCGTGTGATCGAGGATGAGGAAGTGACAATTTTTTTGGTTAATCCAAAAGCGCCATGCTTTATCAAAGACAAAGAGGAAAATTATATCTATCTGATCCTTCCAGTTAATTTTAGCGCGACATAACAGGGAGGGAATATATGAAAACGGTGACGATCAAAAATGATTGTATTAAGCTTGGACAGGCAATGAAGCTTGCAGGTATGGTAAGCTCTGGTTTGGAGGCAAAGCTTGTCATTCAGGATGGAAAAGTGAAGGTGAACGGAGAGACAGAGTATCAGCGCGGAAAAAAACTATATAATGGGGATGTTGTATCGTTTAAGGGAGAAGTCATAAGAATCCATGGTAATTGAATCAATAGAGCTGGAAAATTTTAGAAATTATTCTAAGCTCCATATGGAATTTGACAAAAGAACAAATATATTATACGGAGATAATGCACAAGGAAAAACCAATATTCTGGAAGCAGTATATGTATCCGGCACAAGCAAATCTCAAAAAAGCAGCAAAGACAGAGAGATGATTCGTTTTGGTATGGAAGAAAGTCATATCAAAACGATTCTTCTTAAAAAGGATATTCCATATCGCATAGATATGCATCTAAAGAAAAATCGGCCCAAAGGAATTGCGGTAAATGGAATACCGATCAAAAAAGCGAGCGAATTGTTTGGCATTGTGAATCTTGTGGCATTTTCTCCAGAGGATCTGAATATTATCAAACACGGACCGCAAGAAAGAAGAAGATTTCTTGATTTAGAGCTGTGTCAGTTGGATAGACTATATGTATATCATCTGGTAAATTATAACAGGGCCCTAAATCAGAGGAATCAGCTTCTAAAGGATCTTTCCTTTCGGCAGGATTTGATGGATACATTGGACATATGGGATATGCAGCTTGCAGAATATGGAAGCAAGCTGATCGAGAGGAGAAGAGAATTTCTCTCTTCCTTGGATGAACTTGTGACAATTTATCACGGAAGATTAAGTGGAGAGAAAGAGGAGCTGCACATCCATTATGAGCCAAGCTGTCAGGCGGGAGATATTTTAGGACAGCTTAAAAAAAATAGGGAGAGAGATATTAAACTGAAAATAACAAATACAGGGCCTCATAGGGATGATATAAGCTTCTACATAGGAGAAATTGATCTGAGGAAATATGGATCGCAAGGACAGCAGCGCACGGCAGCGCTGGCACTCAAGCTTGCGGAGATCGAGATTGTAAAAAGGCTTACCAAAGATACCCCTGTGCTTCTTTTGGATGATGTTTTATCCGAGTTAGACAGTAAGAGGCAGAATCATCTGCTCAATTATATTCACGAGATACAGACAATTATAACCTGTACAGGTCTTGATGAATTTATAGAGAACAGATTTGAGATCAATAGGGTATATCACATAATAAATGGAACAGTAGGAGGCAAAGAATGAGCGCAGAATATGATGCAAGTCAGATACAGATTCTGGAAGGTCTGGAGGCTGTGAGGAAAAGGCCGGGCATGTACATTGGCAGCACCTCAGAGAAGGGCCTTCACCATCTTGTGTACGAGATAGTAGATAATGCGGTGGATGAGGCTTTGGCAGGCTTTTGCAGTGTGATCGATGTGACGGTGAATAAAGATAATTCAATCACTGTTGTGGACAATGGAAGGGGAGTGCCTGTTGGGATACATCCCAAAGCAGGTATCTCCACCATTGAAGTTGTATATACCATACTGCACGCCGGAGGAAAGTTTGGCGGAGGAGGATATAAGGTTTCAGGAGGCTTGCACGGAGTAGGTGCATCTGTTGTCAATGCCTTGTCCGAGTGGATGGAGGTCACAGTATATCAGGACGGAAAAATATATAAGCAGCGCTACGAGAGAGGAAAGGTGATGTATCCGGTAAAAATTATCGGAGAATGTCCATTAGAACAGACAGGTACCACCGTCTCTTTTCTGCCTGACAGTGAGATCTTTGAGGAGACAATATTTCAATTTGATGTATTAAAGACAAGGCTTCGTGAAACTGCATTTTTGACAAAAAGCTTAAAGATCATTCTCCGTGATAACAGGGAGGATCCGCAGATAGTGCGCGAATTTCACTATGAGGGCGGCATCAAAGAATTTGTGACCTATTTAAATAAGACGAAGGATGCCTTGTATGACAACATTATCTATTGTGAGGGAACCAAAAATAATGTCAATGTAGAAGTTGCCATGCAGCACAATGATTCCTATGTGGAAAATTGTTATGGCTTTGTCAATAATATAATTACGCCGGAGGGCGGTACGCATTTGATCGGTTTTCGAAATGCGCTCACAAAGACCTTTAATGAGTATGCCAGAACGAATAAATTGTTGAAGGACAGTGAGCCAAGCTTATCTGGTGAGGATATCAGAGAAGGTCTGACTACCATTATCAGCGTAAAGATTGAGGAGCCACAATTTGAGGGGCAGACCAAGCAGAAATTGGGAAATAGTGAGGCAAGAGGAGCAGTAGAAAGCATTGTGTCAGAGCAGCTCACTTATTTTCTTGAGCAAAATCCAAATGTAGCGCGAATTATCTGTGAGAAATCAATTCTTGCACAGAGAGCAAGGGATGCTGCACGAAAGGCAAGAGAGCTTACAAGGAGAAAGTCTGCTCTTGATTCTACCAGTCTTCCCGGAAAATTAGCAGACTGCTCG
>CAMUFS010000042.1 GCA_947088195.1 uncultured Clostridia bacterium | reverse complement strand
TGAAGGAGGTGAGCTCACTAAAGGAGCTGCAGGAGATTGAGAGCGCATTTCATGCTGTACTTCAGGAAAATGCTGTGCTTAAGGAGAAGCTCCAATCCTTTCATAGTATGTTTGAGGAAGTGGGGCAGATATCTGGGCAGTTTGCCGAGGTGAAGCAGGATATTGAAGGTTCTGTGAATAAGGCTCAGACACAGGTAAATGGGCTTAAGGAGAGTGCGGAGCAGGTTTCAGAGCATTTTGATAAGATACAAGACACGTTTGCGGACTTTCAGGAGTCCATTATACAGATTCGAAATTGTATGCGGCAGATTGTCACAATAGCAAATGAGACAAATATACTTGCCATGAATGCTTCGATAGAGGCGGCGAGAGCAGGCGAGCAGGGAAAAGGCTTTGCCGTTGTGGCAGGTGAGGTAAAAAGGCTGGCAAATGAGATTAAACTTCTGGTGAAAAATGTAGACACAAGCATTAATGATGTAAATAATGGCACAGATAAGATGAATCTCAGCATCTCTACCTCAAAGACGGCACTTGGGCAAAGCTTGGAGAATGTTGATATGACCTATCAGATGTTTGATCATATCACTACGGCGGCAGGTGGTGCCGAGAAGGTTCAGGATCAAATTACAGGGGCGATGGATGCATCACAGAGACGGCTGGATGAAGTCACATTGTCTATAGAGGAGACAGAAAAGCAATATGAAGTTGTGAGGCAGCATATTGTGAGGGCGAACGAGCTGGGAACCACAAAGAGCTCTATGTTTGAGGATATTGATAATATGCTGTCTCAGGTGGAGCCTCTAGTGAAAGATTTGGAGCAAAAGCATTAATATGAAGAGTCTTGTGATCGGGATTCTGGCACATGTGGATGCGGGCAAGACAACTTTGTCAGAGGCAATGCTCTACACATCAGGTGCAGTTAGGAAACCGGGGCGTGTGGACAATCGAGATGCTTTTTTGGATACATATGAGTTGGAGCGGGAGCGCGGCATCACGATATTTTCAAAACAGGCGCGTATGGCTTACAAGGATTTACAGATAATACTGCTAGATACGCCGGGACATGTGGATTTTTCAGCGGAGATGGAGCGAACACTTCAGGTGTTGGATTATGCGATTTTGGTGATTGGAGCCATGGATGGGATACAAGGACACACACGGACGCTTTGGAGGCTGCTAGAAAGTTATCAGATTCCAGTGTTTCTTTTTGTGAATAAGATGGATCAGAGAGATGCAGATAGGATTAAGCTGATGGAACAGATAAAGAGGGAGCTTAGCGAGAACTGCATTGACTTTTCTGCTTCTTTGGAGGAAATCTACGATGGGCTTGCCATGACCAATGAGCAGGCGATGGAGGAATTTCTACAAAAGGACAGCCTTGAGAAGCAGACAATCACAGCGTTAATTAAGGAGCGTTTCGCTTTTCCATGTTATTTTGGCTCGGCGCTCAAGTTTTTTGGAGTTGAAGAATTTATGGAAGGACTCTGTGTTTATACAGAGCCGCAGAGATATAGGGAGGATTTTGGGGCAAGAGTATTTAAGATTGGCAGGGATGAACAGGGAAATCGCTTGACTTATCTTAAAATTACAGGGGGTAGCCTTAAGGTAAAATCTTTGTTGGATGGACAGAAGGTAAATCAGCTTCGGCTGTATTCCGGGGTAAGGTATGAGCTTATACAGGAGGCGGAGGCAGGAGAGATCTGTGCAGTGACAGGGCTTACAGATACATTTCCGGGTCAGGGGCTTGGCTCTGAGCGGCTTGTGCAGAAGCCTATGCTTGAACCGATTTTAATGTATCAGATCATTTTGCCGCCAGATTGTGATGCGATGGTGATGCTTCCTAAGCTGCGGGAGCTTGAGGAGGAGGAACCGCTTCTTCATATTGTCTGGGAGGAAGAGAAGAAAGAGATACAAGCGCAGCTTATGGGAGAAGTGCAGACGGAGATACTTGCAAGGTTGATCGAAGAGCGATTTCAGGTAAAAGTGGCATTTGGTTCTGGAAGTATTATATATAAGGAAACGATTGCAAATGTTGTGGAGGGGGTAGGGCATTTTGAGCCACTTCGCCATTATGCGGAGGTTCATTTGCTGATGGAGCCAGCAGAGTGCGGCAGCGGATTGATTTTTCAATCCGATTGCAGTGGAGATCTGCTTGGCGAGGGATGGCAGAGGTTAGTTTTGACACATTTAAAAGAAAAGGAGCACCGGGGCGTGTTGACGGGCTCTCTTTTAACAGATATAAAGATCACGCTGGTTTCAGGGCGCGCTCATCTAAAACATACCGAGGGAGGCGATTTTAGAGAGGCAACTTATCGTGCTGTCAGACAAGGGCTGATGCAGGCGCAATCTATTCTTTTGGAGCCTTATTTTGATTTTGTGATAGAAGCTCCGGGAGAGAATATCGGCAGAGCGATGAATGATATGGAAAAGCGGAAGGGAAGCTTTCAGCCACCGCAGCTTAGAGAAGATGGAATGTCTGTTCTTATAGGACAGGCTCCAGCAGGACTGATACAGGATTATCAGAAGGAGCTTTTTGCCTACACAAGAGGACGAGGAAGGCTTAGCTTAAGTCTTAGTGGTTATGCGCCATGTCATAATGCAGAGGAAGTCATAATGCAGACAGGCTATCATCCAGAGCGGGATCTTGACAATCCCGCTGATTCTGTTTTCTGTTCTCATGGTTCTGGAATTGTGATAACCTGGGATAAAGTGAAGGAGTATATGCATCTTCCAAGTTTTTTTAGCAAGGCGGCAGGTGAGGATGAAAAAGAGATCGCTTTGCCCGCTGCATCTTATCGGGAGGAATTTATCGAGGAAGAGGAGATTGAGAGAATCTTTGCCAGAACGTTCTTTGCCAACAAAGCAGATAAGACAATAGCGCGAAAAAAATTTGCTCCTGTCAAAAAGGAAAATATAAGTGGTTATACCGGGATTCGAAATGAAAAAGGAAAGACGGAAAAGCCGAAGGAAAAGTATCTGCTGGTTGATGGCTACAATGTGATTTTCGCGTGGGAGGAGCTTAGGGAGCTTGCGAAGGTAAGTATAGATGGGGCGAGAATCCGGCTTCTTGATATTATGTGCAATTATCAGGGAATGAAACAATGTGAACTGATTGTAGTATTCGATGCCTACCGGGTTCAGGGACATGCCACGGAGATTATGGATTATCATAATATCCATGTTGTGTACACCAAAGAGGCGGAGACAGCCGATCAATACATTGAAAAGTTTGCACATAATAATTCCAAACAGTATCAGGTGACAGTTGCCACTTCAGACGGGCTAGAGCAGATCATTATCAGGGGGCAGGGCTGTCTGCTTCTCTCAGCGAGAGAGTTGTATGAAGAGGTGGAAAATGTTTTAAAAGCTCTGAGAGATCAGTACCTCGCTAAGCAGGGAACAGGAGAAGTAAGAGGACTGGTAAAGCTCGGAGAGAAGCTTAAGGGGTTTGAGGAGTCGTGATAGAAAAAGTGTTAGGCTGTAATTGTTTTTTGATTTGGAATGTGTTATAATAGCAAAGTATAGTTTGAAATCCGACGGAGAGGAAAAATGGAATTACATAATTATGATGAGTATATTATAGCAACTGCACTTGAGATGATTATTCTTTTTGATGAGAAGGGAAAGATTCTAGCCACAAATAAGCGGGCAGAAGCCGAGCTTGGATATCAGGAGAATGAGCTTCTTGGAGTGAGCATAGAGAGAGTGCTTACTGGACTGGTTCACAAGTCAGAGGATGGCACTCTGATTGACGTGGTGTGCGGTCAGGAAGTATTAGAAGGAAGTATATACAGAAAGAATCAGACTTGTTTTCCCGCTGATATTAAGCTGGAGTGTGTGAGTGAGGAGCCGATGGCTTATGTCTGTATGGCTCTTAATTCCAGAGAGCGCGTGGGGGCTGTGAAGGAGCTTGACAAAGTAAAAAATGAAGCAGGTCAGGCAGAGAGAACAAAAAATGAATTTGTGGCAAATGTCACACATGAGCTTCGCACGCCGGTAAATGGTATTTTAGGACATGTTCAGAACCTTCTTTCTATAGAGGATAGACCACAGCAGAAGAAGACAATGGAGATTATAGAGCGCTGCTGTATGGATATGAACAAGCTTATCAATAATATTCTGGACTTTTCGAAGCTTCAGGCGAATAAATTTACACTTGAGGAGAGAGAATTTGATGTCAGGGAGATGATGCATCATGTGGAGGACATTCATTCTTCTAAGGCAGTGGAGAAAGGGTTGACGCTTCAGTTTACTGTGAATGACAATGTGCCAGAGAGAGTGGTTGGAGATGAGCTTCGCATCACGCAGGTGTTGAATAATTTAATTTCGAATGCCATTAAATTTACCTCTGCCGGCAAGGTTGTGGTTCAGGCTATCAAGACTTTGCAAAAGCAGGATGAGGCAGAGCTGTTTTTTTTGGTAATTGATTCTGGAATTGGAATTAGTGAGGCAGAGAAAGATAAGCTCTTTAAGAGCTTTTCTCAGGTGGATGCTTCCATTACCAGACGCTATGGCGGCAGCGGTCTGGGACTTGTGGTGTGCAAGGAGATTGTTGAGCTGATGCGCGGCAGCATTAATGTGGAAAGTGAGAAGGGTAAGGGAAGTATATTTAGCTTTTCTGTTATGATTAAGCTCCCTGCTGACAGCGTGATGGAAGAACAGGGCAGAGTGGCGGAGACTTCTATCCTGGACATTAAGGAAAATGCATACAGTATGGCTGGAATTGATGAGATTGATATGATGTATCAATATGGCACACCGGAAAATCTTCAGGCTACACAGGAGACAATGGAGAAGCTGGTGCTCTGCATTGAGATGGGAAATTGGGAGAAAGCAGAGGGATTTGCTGAGAATCTAAAGCGTCTTTTGGAGTGTAAGGAAGAGTGTAGTCGCTTGATTTTCCGCTTGGAGCTTGCGATACGAAAGGAAAACTATGAAAAGGCAATGAAGGCATATGAGATGCTGAGAGATAACATAGGAAGAGAGGAGGAGTGACCATGGCACAGGAACTACAGAATCAGTCAGAACCGGATGTTATTATAGTAGATGATCTGGAGGTCAATCAGGTAATTTTAATTCAGATGATTGAGAGCATGGGCTATCAGGCCGCGGGAGTGTACAGCGGTCCAGAAGCGCTTGCTCTTACAAAGGAGCATCTGCCCAAGCTGTTTCTTCTGGATATTACCATGCCAAAGATGAGTGGCTTTGAGCTGTGTGAGATCCTCAAGAATGATCCTCACACAAGGGATATACCGGTGATATTTATCTCTGCAACATCGGATTTGGATGATAAGGTAATGGGATTTACGCTGGGGGGAGCGGATTTTATCACTAAGCCATTTGCACTTGCAGAGGTTACAGCCAGAGTGAGTATGCAGCTTCGCAGTTATGAGATGAAAAAAGAGATAGAATTTTATAATAAGAGGCTGAATCGTGTTGTAAATGAGCAGGTGAAAAAGATTGAGGAAGAGAAAAAACATGTTCTTGAAGCTGTCACCATGGTTGTGGGGCGATGCATATATCCCATAGAGAGCCGGGTGGAAAATATTCGAGTCAATGCAAGGCTTCTCTCGCAGAGCTTGCAGTTCTCTCCAAAGTTTGAGGATCAAGTATCTAATGTATTTATCGAGGCAATAGAGCTTGCCGCACCGCTGCATGATATTGGAAAGCTTTTTGTGCCAAAGGAGCTTCTTGCAAAACAGAATAATTTTACGGAGGAAGAGCAGCAGGTAGTGAGACAGCACACGGCACAGGGGGCAGAGCTGTTGTCTGAGATCAAAGAGCGAATTGGAGAGAATGAATTTATCCAGATGGCGATTGATATTGCACATTATCATCATGAGTGCTGGAATGGCACAGGGTATCCGAAAGGACTTAAGGGAGAAGAAATACCGCTTGCTGCCAGAATTATGAAGATTTTGGGAAATTATGATGCATTGACAGAAAAAGGAGACTATAAGAAAGCTTTGAGTCCAGAAGAGAGCCTTGAGGTGATGGAGAAGGAATCAGGAGTTAAGTACGATCCAGATATTTTTGATGTATTTAAGAGGGTTAGAAAACAGCTTTTGATAGATGCTTAAGAAAGAGGAATGGAGAAACCGGAGGGGAATGAGTTGGGAATTGGCAGGGAGTACACTCTGACGGACAAAGAATTTCAGAGAATAGTGGCATATATAAAAAATAATTATGGAATTGAGCTGGGACAGAAGCGTGTGATTGTTGAGGGCAGAATGAAAAATTATCTGGCTGCAAATGGTTACGCCGGCTATACACAGTATATGGACGCGGTGGAAGCAGACCGCACAGGAAAAGAGGCCAAGAGCCTAGTCAATATGCTGACGACAAACCATACTTTTTTTATGAGAGAATTTGAGCACTTTGAGTATTTCCAGAGGGTGGTGCTTCCTCAGCTCAAAGAAAAGGAGAACAAGAGACGAGATCTGCATATCTGGTGTGCGGCGGCTTCATCGGGGGAGGAGCCGTATATGATAGCGATGGTGCTCTCAGATTTTTTTGGGCTAGAACATGCAAAATGGGATACAACAGTGCTTGCGACAGATATATCCACAAAAGTGCTTCAGAAGGCAGTCCGCGGCGTGTACGATAACGAGCAGCTCGCCAATATTCCCAACTCATGGAAGAAGCGTTACTTTAAAAGCCTTAATTCAACACAAAGTATGGTGGTGGAGGAGTTAAAGAAACAGGTGATGTTTCGTCAATTTAATTTGATGGACCCACTTCCATTTAGGAAGAAATTGCATGTTGTCTTTATACGCAATGTTATGATATACTTTGAGGATGAGACAAAAAACCAGCTTTTGAACAGGATTTATGACTGTATGGAGCCGGGAGGATATCTGTTTATCGGTACCACGGAAACCATTGACAGGGATGAAACAAGGTTTCAGTATGTAAAGCCTTCCATATATAGAAGATAAAGGTGTGGAGGATAAAACAATGAGTAAGGGATGCAGGTAGCCGTTATGATGAAAAAGATTAGAATATTGGTTGTAGATGATTCACTGCTTTTTAGAAGGATTTTGGTAGATGGGCTAAATTCCGATCCTACTCTTGAAGTGGTGGCGGAGGCTTCGGACGCATTTGCGGCAAGGGATGCCATTATCAAGTATTCGCCGGATGTTATGACACTTGATGTTGAGCTTCCCCGCATGAACGGCATTGAGTTTTTGCGCAAGCTTATGCCACAAAGACCTATTCCAGTGGTGGTGATAAGTTCTTTGAGCAATGCTGTGTTGGATGCGCTTCGCGCGGGTGCAGTTGACTATGTGGTAAAGCCGTCTGTCACCAGCAGAGGGCAGCTTGAGACATTTATTCGGCAGGAGCTTGCTGTAAAGGTCAAGATTGCCTCCACGGCTAGAGTGGGCGGACATAAGCAGATAGGTGGGGCGAGTCCGCTTTTTAAGTTGGGTAAATTTTCGCCAGATACATTGATTGCTATAGGGGCGTCGACGGGAGGCACGGAGGCAATCTTTGATGTGGTGCGTCAGTTGGATGTTGACATTCCAGGCATAGTGATTGTGCAGCATATGCCTCCGGGATTTACGGAGATGTATGCCAGAAGACTTAATAATGAGTGTAGGATCGAGGTAAAAGAGGCAAAAACTGGGGATAGAGTGATGCCCGGAAAGGCACTTTTAGCCCCCGGAGATATGCAGATGAGCCTTGTGAAGGTGAATGGCGGGTACCAGGTAGAATGTAAGAATGGCCCAAAGGTAGGAGGGCATCGCCCCGCCGTGAATGTTTTGTTTGATTCTGTGGCGCAGTATGTGGGAAAAAATGCGATTGGAGTGATTCTCACAGGAATGGGTGCCGACGGCGCTCAGGGACTTTTGAAGATTCGAAATACCGGAGCGGAGACGATTGGACAGAATGAAGAAACTTGTGTTGTATATGGTATGCCTAAGGTGGCTTACGATATAGGAGCTGTGAAATATCAGCTACCACTTTCGGAAATTCCGAAAAAAATATATGCATTGCTCAGTCAGAAGCAGGCTGGCAGGAAAGGAGAACGCGAATGAAGAAACTTAAAATTCTGCTGGCGGAGGATGATTTTGCTACCCGTAAGTTTATGTCAAAGTTTCTGGAAAAATATGGTGAGGTGGATGTTACCGTAGATGGAATGGAGGCAGTGGATGCATTTCTGATGTCGTTAGAGGATGACGAGCCGTATGATTTGGTATGTTTGGATGTTATGATGCCTGTTATGGATGGGTATCAAGCTCTGATGGGCATCCGCAATATTGAAAAGCAGCGGAATATTTCACCAGAAGCGATGGTGAAGGTCGTTATGACGACAGCCCTCAATGATGAACGTAATGTCAAGAAGGCATTTGAGCTGGGCTGTACGGTATATTCCGGCAAGCCTCTCAATGTGGATAAATTTGAGGAAGTACTTACAAAGCTGGGATTAATCTGAGCTTTCGATGTAAGAGGGAAAGGAGGGCATTATAATGGCAGAAGAGTTTAATACCGAGGATATGCTGGATATGTATCTTTTGGAAAATGGGCAGCTTCTGGAAAAGCTTCAGGAAACTGTGCTAGAACAGAAGGATGCAGAGTGCTTTGACGAGGATGCAATTAACGAAATATTCAGAACCATGCATACCATTAAGGGTTCCTCCGGTATTATGATGTTTGACAATGTTACAAAGATAGCTCATAAGCTGGAAGATATTTTTTACTATTTAAGAGAATCAAAGCCAGATAATGTACCACATCTGGAGCTGGTTTCCCATGTGCTTGATGTGGCAGATTTTATCACGGCGGAGATGGATAAGATCCGGGATGGAAATGATCCAGATGGAGATCCAACAGAGCTGATTGATGCGATGGATATATTCTTAAAGCAGATCAAGCATGAGATTACAAAGGTGGAGAAGGAGCTTCCGCCGGAGAATGTTTATGTGGCTCCAAATCAGTTTTATATCGCTCCTGTGGCTACCAGTGGAAGCCGTTTCTACCAGATAGTGATTACATATAAAAGTGACACACAGATGAGTAATATCCGCGCATATACCGCAGTGTATGCGTTAAAGGAGTCTGCGGAGGATATTATCTACTTCCCAGAGGATATTATTTCCAATGAGGAAAGCTCGGATCTCATTTTAAAATATGGTTTTCGTATGCTGCTTCAGGCGCAGCTTTCTGAGGATGAAGTAAGAAAGATTATTGATACCAGCTCTGAGATAGAAAACATTGATATTCGTGAGGTGGCTGCGGAGGGATTCTTTAACAGTGATTTCTTAAAGCCGATTGAGCTGGATACCGCAGTGGCGGCAAAGGAAGAGAAGGCAAGTAAGACAGAGGAGAGCAAAGCAGAGGAGAAGGCAAGCATCGCTCCGGGTGATTATGTCATTCAGTCCAAGGAGCCGGGCAAGGCAAAGCAGCTTAATAAAAATAAGCAGCCTAAGGCTTCCAAGCAGAGCTTTATCAATGTCAATGTGGAAAAGATGGATCAGCTTATGGATTTGATCGGTGAGCTGGTTATCGCGGAGGCAGTGGTATTGCAAAATCCAGATCTGAAGGTTCCGGGGCTTGAGCTTCAGAATTTCCAGAAGGCGGCGAGCCAGCTTACCAAGATCTCGACAGATTTGCAGGATGTTATTATGTCAATGCGAATGATGCCATTGACCACGACATTCCAGAAGATGAACCGTATTGTGTTTGACGCTTCCAGAAAACTGGGAAAGGATATTGATCTGGAGGTGGTTGGCGAGAATACAGAGGTAGATAAGAATATTATCGAGCATATCTCTGATCCGCTTATGCATCTTATCAGAAATGCAGTGGATCACGGAATTGAGATGCCAGAGGAAAGAGAAGCAGCCGGAAAGTCGAAAAAAGGTAAGGTGACACTGTCAGCGAAGAATGAAGGTGGCAAGGTCTGGATTATGGTTCAGGACGATGGCTTTGGTATGGACAGAGCCAAGATTTTGAAAAAGGCAAGAAAGAATGGGCTTTTGAACGGCAAGAATCCTGAGAGCATGACGGACAGAGAAGTGTATCAGTTTATCACATATCCAGGATTTTCTACTAATGAGACTGTGACAGAGTTTTCCGGGCGTGGTGTAGGTATGGATGTTGTGGTAAAAAATATCCAGACCATTGGAGGTACGCTTGATATTGACAGTGTGCCGGGAAGCGGAAGCACAATGACAATGAAGATTCCGCTTACACTTGCCATTATTGACGGCATTGTGATGGAGACAGCAGATTCCTTCTTTGTGGTGGAGACAGGGATTGTAAAGCAGTTTGTCAGCGTGAGAGAGGATATGATGATTCATGAGCCGGGTGGAGAGGAATATGTGATGATACGCGGCGAGTGTTATCCAGTGATTCGCCTTGGCAGATATCTTTCTCTTTCCGATAAAGATACTCCTGTGGAAGATGGCATGATGGTGATTTTGGAATTAGAAGAGAAGACCATATGTCTTTTGGTGGATAATCTGATTGGTGAGCAGGAGATTGTTGTAAAACCGATACCGAAGTATATTAAGAAGGTGAGGGGACTGTCTGGCTGTACACAGCTAGGTGACGGAAGCATCGCCCTGATATTGGACCCAGCGGGTTTGATTGGGTAGGCAGGGAAAGGAGATGAGAGTGTGTCTGAGGAGATGACGACAGAGTTATCAGAAGGAACAACGCAGAGGGATAAATATATGACATTTAAGTCTGGCAATGAATACTTTGCCATTGGAATTGAATATATTAGTGAGATTATCCCGTTCCAGAGGATAACAGTGGTACCAGAGACGGAGAGCTATATTAAGGGGCTTATTAATCTGAGAGGAAAGATTATTCCTGTTGTAGATGTGGCACTTCGATTTAATCAGTCCCCGCTGGAATACAACGACAGAACATGTATTATTGTGATTGATGTCAAGGCAACGGTTGTGGGATTGATAGTTGAGAGAATTGCAGAAGTAGTTACAATAGAGGAAGGGGATATTCTTCCTCCTCCATCCATTGGACGCAGCAACAAGGTTCAGAACAAATATGTGTACGGAATTGGAAAAACAGGAGATAGCGTAAAGCTATTGCTTGATCTGGATAAGTTTCTGCATGATGAGGAGACCGGCATTACAGAGCAGGCAGAAAGTTTTGCAGAGCTTGAGGAATAGCAGGATGGAGGAATTAAGATGAAAAGTGTGACAATCAGAACAAGATTAATCGTTGGTTTCAGTATTTTAGTTGTATTAAATATTTTGATGTGTCTATTACAGATACAGGCAATGGGACAGATTATGAAAGCGCCCGATCCACATTCTTATGCAAGAGGAGCACAGATCTTTGTTGTGGTTCTAGGAGCATTCAGCACAATATTTGGCCTGTATATAGAATGGAGTATAGTTAAGATTGTCAGAGTGAGCATGGAAAAGATCACAGATGCGTCCAAGAAGATAGCCTTGGGTGACACGGAGATTAAGATTGAGAAGGAACGCGATGATGAATTTGGCGTTTTGGCGGATGCGATCCAGCAGATGATAGTAGGAGCGCGCTCACAGGCAGAGGTTGCAGAACAAATTGCTAAGGGAAATCTCAATGTAAGTATTACACCTCGCTCGGATAAGGATTTGCTCGGCAAGGCACTTCGTGATCTGATAGAGGACAACAATCGTATGCTTGGTGGGATTCGTGAATCCGCTATTCAAGTGACAACCGGAGCAGATCAAGTTGCAAGCGCGAGCCAGTCATTGGCACAGGGTTCTACAGAGCAGGCAAGTGCGCTGCAGCAGGTCAATGCATCTATCAATGAAATTGCAGAAAAGACAAAGGCAAATGCGGCACAGGCAAATGAGACAAATGCGTTGGTTCAGGATATTAAGAAGGATGCAGGTCGCGGAAATGCGCGGATGAAAGATATGATCCATGCAATGAATGAGATCAATCAGTCATCAGAGAATATTTCAAAGATTATAAAAGTTATCAATGACATTTCCTTCCAGACCAATATGCTTTCTCTCAATGCAGCAGTGGAAGCAGCGAGAGCAGGAGAGGCAGGCAAGGGCTTTGCAGTTGTGGCTGAGGAAGTAAGAAGCTTGGCAGCTAGGAGTTCTTCCGCAGCAAGCGAGATTGAGGAGATGATTGAGGATTCCATCAGTAAGGTAAAGAATGGTTCAAAGCTTGCTGAGGAGACAGAGAAAGCGTTAGATGAGATTGTGGGAGCAATCGGCAGAAGTGTTTCTCTTATCAGCAATATCGCTCAGTCCTCCAATGAGCAGGCAACAGCGGTCGCACAGATTGATCAGGCGATCAGCCAAGTATCACAGGTGGTACAGACCAATTCTGCAACCAGTGAGGAATGTGCGGCGGCAAGTGAGGAGCTTTCCAATCAGGCTATGAGGCTGAAGGAGACAGTAGGAAATTATACCTTGGATAGTAGATACACTTTTGGGGGAGATAGTGGCTCCTACTATGGTGCTTCCACAGGAGGATATACCCCTTCCTATTCATCGGAATCTGATGAAAATGAGAAGATTATCTCACTTGGCTCAGGATTTGGGAAATATTAAGCATTTAGAAATTAGTATGAAATATTTTAAGGGAGACACTTCAAAAAGAAGCTGTTTCCCTTTTGCTTTATATTCTAAGAGATATGCCAGCTAAGCTAAGGGGTATTTGATGTGGTAAATAGAGGAAAGAACTGATTTTTATTATGGTTGACGCCACTCAAAATAAGTCTTATAATCAAAGCGATAAGTATTTATTACTATAGATTTTCTAAGAAAGGCGAACGATAATCATGAAAATCATTATTGTCGGCTGCGGCAAGGTGGGATGTGCCTTGGCTAAGCAGCTTAGCAGAGAAAAACATAATATCACTGTTATTGATACGGACGATTCTCTGGTACATACTGTTTCCAACAGCTTTGATGTGATGGGCATTGTGGGAAATGGTGCCAGCAATATGGTTCAGTCGGAGGCAGATATTGAGCACGCGGATCTTTTTATTGCTGTCACAGGCTCAGATGAGTTAAATCTGCTATGTTGTGTTATTGCAAAGAAAGCGGGGGGCTGTTCTACCATAGCCAGAGTCCGCGATCCGATATATAGCAAGGAGACAGATTTTATACGGCAGGAGCTTGGTCTGTCTATGATTATAAATCCAGAATTTGCTGCTGCTGCTGAGATTGCAAGGCTTCTTCGCTTTCCAAGGGCCATCGAGATCGATGTTTTTGCGAAGGGAAGAGTTGAGATGCTGCGCTTTAAGGTTCCAAGCGGCTCACAGCTTCAGAATACTGCGCTGAAGGATCTTTCCTCACAGCTTCGCAGTGAGGTTTTGATCTGCGCAGCGGAGAGAAATGATGAGATCTATATTCCTTCTGGAAATTTTGTGATAAAAGAAGGCGATATTTTATCTATAATTGCATCACCAAAAAATTCCAGTGATTTTTTCCGCAAGATTCATCTGGAAACCAATCAAGTAAAAAACGCAATTATTGCAGGTGGTGGGGAGATTTCCTATTATTTGGCAAAGCTGCTTCTTGCCATGGGGATTCAAATTAAAATTATTGAGATCAACAAACAAAGATGTGATGAATTGAGTGAGCTGCTTCCCAAGGCTACAATTCTGCATGGGGATGCCAGTGATGAGTCTCTTTTGCAAGAGGAGCATATTGAGCTGGCGGAATCTTTTGTCGCACTTACCAATATGGATGAGGAGAATATTATTCTCTCTCTTTATGCAAAAAATAAAGTGAAATCTAAAATAGTGACCAAAATAAATCGGTTGAATTTTGATGATGTGATTCATACACTTAATCTGGATAGTGTGATCTATCCTAAGCATATTACAACGGAATATATTATCCAGTATGTGCGTGCAAAAAATAATTCCATTGGCAGTAATATTGAAACTTTGTATAAACTGATGGATGATCGCGTGGAGGCATTGGAGTTTGCAATCAATGATTCTACACGCATTACA
>CAMUFS010000041.1 GCA_947088195.1 uncultured Clostridia bacterium | reverse complement strand
GAACCTATTGAAAAACGTCGGCGCTTGATGAGGTTTCTCACGAATCTAGCGTCCGCTACGTTTTTCACTAAGCGGAAGCGCGGTGACGGAGAATATAAATAATTTAGCTATGCAGACCTTTTTCAAAAATGACTATACAAAATATATTTTATACATAATTATCAATACAAAATCACAAAAATATAGTCAGCTAAGTCAATACAAGGCAGAAAAAATCAGGAACCTTATATAAAAACTCCTGATATGTAAAAAATTAACATTTATTTTTTGTTGGAATAAATTTTGCCTGATTCATCAACGGATGTCTAAGCTCTATTGCCCCCGGTCTTGGACATGCCATTACACATGCTCCACAGTAGTAACATTCCCCCGGATACATCACGATTGGAGTCCCGCCCTCCTTATCCGATGGCATCAATATATCACACTGGCACACCGCCACACAGCGGTTGCAGCCAATGCACAGGGAACTATTATAGTGAATAGGCTGCGTACTGCACGGAATGGGCTGCACGCTATATTCTATTTTCATGGTCTGCCACCTCCCTTATATAATCTTGGTTTCTCTTCTCATACTCCTCCTTTAGATCCCCAAAAAAATCAAGTGGCATCTTTCTTGCAAGCACCTGATCGCCTTCCTTTCTCAGCACAATATGACATCTCTCCTCCACGGTCTCCTCCATAGGATAATCACTGCGCTGAAAACAGAGAGGTGCAGAGCTTGCCTTTCTCAATAGACAAGCATGTAGAACCATCTGAGATACCGTAAGAATATCAAGCACTTCATGTGTGCGCATCAGCTCATGTGGATTCTCACAGAACAGCCTTGGAACCATATCCTTCTCAAAGCCTTCCATCAAACTGAGCCCTTCTTGAAGCAAGGCCTCACACTTCACGCCACCACAATAATTTTGCATGGCTTTTGCGATCGCCATATTAAGCTCCTTCCAGTGAATCGCATCCGTTTTCTTAAGAAATGGCGCGTACAATCGCTCTTTTTCTGCACTGACATCCTCCTTACGATAAGGCAGCAGCTCCGATGCCGCCGCACAGTCCGCTGCCTTTCTGCCAGCATAGTAACCCGTCGCACAGGCAAAGCCCGCACAATCTGAGGCATAGAGCTGATCACCTCCTGCATAAATATTGTCGATATTTGTCTTGAGATCCCAGTCATGCATAATACCACCGGGCGCGCCAAAGAACTGCCTCTCCTGATCCAAAAAATTGGCGGACTGCCAGCCTGTCCCATAACTTTGAAGCATCATTTTCTCTGGGTCAAAACCACGATTGGTATAATTTTTCAATATCGGAATCTTTGTCTTTCCCTCCTCGCCAACCATCATGCCCCATATTACTCTGCGCTCCTCCTCCGGCATACGACTGAGATCAGCATAAAAAGGAAGCTGGTAGCCACGCTTTATCAGCTCCTCAAAAGGAAGCGTCTCTGGTCCGCGGTACTCATACTTTGGATTGTCAATCACTCCTCCTTTTAAGAAAAATTTCTGCCCCCTTGCTGGATAATAGCGCTCCCGCACAGTGGCAAGCTCTCTGCCATCGCGATCCACATATGGAATCTCAACTCCTCTGGCGTCCACCATCGTCGCCGCATACCAGGTATTATGATTATTGCCTGCCCCATATGGCGGAAAGCTTCTTCCGGCCGCAGAGAACTCCGCTCGCACAGATTTCTCCATCATTGTAAATTCCATACCACACCGAAATCCCATTGCATGGCCGCTCCCCACGCTCTGCATAGGGCGAAATTCACAAAGCCCCACCAGATCTGGATCAAACAGCCATACCCTAGCTGGGCGGGACATGGCAAGCACAGTGGCTTTTGACCGAAGGATAAAAAGCTTCCCTGTACGCACATTCATTCCTATGGCACCCACACCACATTTTTTGCCGTTTTTCTCTGTCACTAAAAGCGCTGTCGCCTCCGTCCTATCACAGATCCGTATGCCAAGCCGCCTCATCTCCTTCACAAGCGCCGGCTTAAAAGTAGAACCCCAGACACGCAGCGTAAAACAATTCTCATAATCATAGGCAAACATTAGCTTTGTCTTTTCATCGCGAAACAATGCTCCCTTAAATTCATCCTCTGTATCTCGTATCTTGCCGCCAAAGCGCTCCATATCCAAAAGTCTGTCATATCCCTCCCGGCACTCGATATAATGGGCAATCCCATTGCTGTACCAGTCCTGCTCATCGACATATGCACCTGCAATTTCCTCCGGTGTCACCTTAGAACAGGGATTGGTGCAGGCAGATTCCCAGTGGTCAAAGCCTGTGCCCGCCGAGCCGCTTCTCTCTGTTGCTCCTTTTTCCACCACTGTGACAGACTGCCCCTTTCTCGCCGCCGCAATCGCCGCATAACAGCCTGCCAAACCACCGCCAAGCACAAGCACATCACTTGTGATAACCTCTTCCTCCCCAGCCTCATTGGCATAGGGCCAGCTATATCTCTCCATCTTTTTCCTATCTCCTAACCTGTTAATAAGCCATAAAAGCAGGCTTCATTATTTATAACACGCCACATAATGTCCACTTGTTCTCTCTGTAAGTGGTACCTCCGCACTCTTACACTGTTCCTTAGCAAACGGGCATCTTGCCGCAAATCTGCAACCGAGCTTTGGATTTACCGGACTTGTCACTTCCCCCTGCAAAAGCTCCCTCCTTTTATGGCAGGAGTCCACACTTGGGATTGGAATAGCGGCAAGCAGCGCTTTTGTATATGGATGCAGCGGATTGACAAAGATCTCATCCGCTGGCGCCATCTCCACACATTTTCCAAGATACATTACCATAATTGTATCTGAGATATGACGAACCACCGAGAGATCATGTGTGATAAATAGATATGTAAGCTTTCTCTTCTCCTGAAGATCCATCAATAGATTTAAAATCTGCGCTTGTATCGACACATCCAGAGCAGAAACAGGCTCATCACAGACAATAAACTCTGGCTTTAACACCAAAGCCCGCGCAATGCCTATGCGCTGCCGTCTGCCCCCGTCAAGCTCATGAGGATATGCCATAGCAAGCCGCTTTGCAAGCCCCACTGTCTCCATAACCTCAGAAACCTTCTCCTCCACTTCTGCCTTATTTTTACAGCTTCGATTGACCAACAAAGGTTCTGCGATAAGCTGACTTACCGTCATTCGCCCATTTAAGCTGGAATAAGGGTCCTGAAAAATCATCTGAAGCTTTGGCCGCAAGCGCTTTCTTTCCTTCTTTGTCGCCGTCACAAGATTTGTCACACTTTTGTCTTTCCCGTAAAAAAGAATCTCACCCTCCGTTGGCTCATTTAAACATAAAATCGTCCTTCCAAGCGTGGATTTTCCGCAGCCAGACTCACCAACCACGCCAAGCGTCTTTCCCTGAGCAAGTGAAACACTCACATCATCCACAGCATGAAGCTTTCCAGCCGGGGTATTAAAATATTTTGTCAGATGGCGAATGTCCATCATACTGTCCTTCATGCTTTACTGCCCCCTTCTATCACATCCACCGCTTTCCTCTGCTGATACAGATGACATCGAATCTGATGTCCCTCCTTCTCATATACATTCGGCTTCTGTTTTTTGCAGATCTCCATACATTGCTTACAACGCGGCGAAAAACAACATCCCTCTGGCAGCGCTGTGGGATCTGGCATCAATCCCTCAATCGGGCTTAATCTTCTTTCCCGCCCTGTCAAGCTTGGAATAGAGCGAAATAGCCCGACAGTATAGGGATGATGCTCCTCACCCTCAAAAATATCCGAAAGTGTGCCATACTCCACCACCTCACCTGCATAGATAATCCCCACCTTATCACATGTCTCTGCCACAACTCCTAGATCATGGGTGATCATAATAACCGACGTTTTATATTTTCTTTGCAGATCGCAGATCATAGATAAAATCTGTGCCTGTATTGTCACATCAAGTGCTGTTGTAGGCTCATCCGCTATCAAAAGATCTGGCTTGCAGACAAGAGCAATCGCAATCACAACCCGCTGCCTCATGCCACCAGAAAATTGATAGGGATAATCCTTCTTTCTCTCCTTTGGAATCCCCACAAGCTCCCAGGTCTCCTCCACCCGCGCTTCAATCTCCTTTCTGCTGTGTCCCTCAACATTATGCAAAAGCAGCGCCTCCGCAATCTGATCCCCCACAGTAAGCACCGGATTCAATGCTGTCATAGGGTCCTGAAAAATCATAGAAATCCTGTCTCCGCGTATACGCTGCAATTCTCTCTCACTAAGAGAAAGCAGCTCCATCCCATCAAATAAAATCCTTCCTTCTGTCACTCTAGCTGTCCGCTCCGGCAAAAGCCCCATCAGGGCAAGTGCTGTCGTCGTTTTCCCGGCACCTGTCTCCCCCACTAATCCCAGAGTTTCCCCCTGAGCCATAGAAAGACTGATACCATTGACCGCACGCACAACCTCCATATCCGTCTGATAGACAACAGACAGATCCTTGATCTCCAATATCATAATTTCTCTCCCCTCCTAATCCTTTAATTTTGGGTCCAGAGCATCCGTAAGCCCATCCCCCACCAGATTAAAAGAGAGAGAAGAAAGCATAATAAAAGCGCCCGGAAATAATAAAAGATATGGGGAGGTAAACATATACTTCTGCGCACTCGACAGAAGTGCTCCCCATTCTGGCGACGGCGGTTGAATCCCCATGCCGATAAAGCTTAGACCTGCGGCAGATAGAATCATATCTGAGATCGCCATTGTTGTATTTACTATAATTGGTCCCATGGCATTTGGGAGCACATAGCGAAAAATAATTCTCGCATGGGAGCTGCCATAAGACCGCGCTGCCTCCACATAATCTTGTTCGGCCACTGTGAGCACTACAGAGCGTATCAATCGAACATTACCCGGAATACAAGAGATTGTGATCGCTATCACCAAATTTTGAAGGCTTGTCCCAAGTGCTGCAACCACTGCAAGAGAGAGCAAAATCGGCGGCACACACATAAATACATCAATAATACGACAGATCACCATATCCACCATCCCGCCAAAATACCCCGCGCTCGCTCCCAGCACTGCTCCTATCACCAAAGCAATCAAGCTGGTGGCTACCCCAATAAAAAGTGAGTACCGCGAACCATGAATCACTCTTGCAAACAGATCCCTTCCATATTCGTCCGTGCCAAACAAATGTCGTATGCTTGGCCACTGTAGCCGCTCGGCACCCACTTGATCGATACATTTAGAATATGGCACAATCAAATCCGCAAATATAGTAAAAAATAAAATAATTAAGAGAATGATAAGCCCCACCATCGCCGCCCTATTTTTCCGAAAGCGCCTCCAAACCTCCGATAATTGTGACGTTCTCTTCTGCGCGCAATCGCTTCTTCTGTCTTTCCTATTCACGGCTCTTCCCTCCATTCTGGTACTTTGCCTTAATTCTTGGATCGATAAATGCATACAGCACATCCACAACCAATATAATTATGCTAAAAAGTGCGGCGAGAAATAACGTCGATCCCATCACCATTGGAATATCCTTCTGTCGTATTGCTGTGGTGATCAAAGTTCCCATCCCCGGCATGGCAAAAATTGTCTCCGCAATAATCGCCCCGCCAAGCGACGCCCCAAAGCTTGTGCCAAGTGTTGTGATCACAGGCATCATGGCATTTTTTAGCGCATGGCACACAATAATCCTTCTCTCGGAGGCTCCTTTTGCCTTCGCTGTCCTTATGTACTCCTGTCGTATCGTCTCTAACATCGCCGAGCGGGTCAGCCTAAGAAGCCCTGCAGCGGAAGTCATAGACACCGTGATAGTAGGCAGTATAAAATGCTGAAGCGTCCCAGCACCATAAGGCGGCAGCCAATCAAGCTTTAAGGCAAACAGCATAAGAAGCATAAGCCCTAACCAAAATCCCGGTATGCAGGCAAAGATCAGAGCAGTGATCACACAGATATGATCCAACAGAGAATACTGCCGCACTGCCGACAATATGCCAAGGCTAATGCCTATTATGGCCGACACGGACATGGACATCACTGTGAGCGTCAGCGTATTTGGGAAACGGGACATAATGCTGTTAATCACTGGCTCCCTGCTCTGATAAGAAAGCCCTAGATCCTGATGTAGCACAATATCACCAATATAATTTACAAAACGAATAAAAAACGGCTTATCATAACCAAACTGTGCATTTAAAGAAGCGATATCCTCCGGCTTTGCCGTAATGCCAAGAATAATCGTCCCCGGATCACCCGGTGTTAAGGAAAGTATTGTAAATACCAGAAATGCAACTCCCAGCAGAACTGGGATCATATACAAAAGTCTTTTTATTATAAATTTAAGCATATCTTACCAGCCTTTCTTGTGCACCCTCCGACTGTCATCCCACCTTCAACCAAATCCTCTCTCAAAAGAATTGCCGGAGAATACTCCGGCAACCTGTAGATTACTTCCATTTAAAATCATAGATAGAATACATTCCCTCAAACGGAATCTCTGGACATTGCAGATCTGACTGATATGCATACAGTTCCATAGGATTTGCCAGCACAGCATACACTGCTTCCTCCTGCGCCTTGGTAAGAATCTTATCAAAAATCGCCAGACGCTTATCCGAATCGGTCTCTGCCTGCGCTTCTCTAAACAGCCCGTCCATCTCATCGTCTGAGTATCTTGCATTGTTCGCCGTTCCAATATAATCTGTAGTAAGCGCCATCTCAAGCATCTGCGTGTCACCCTCAAGCGTCATATTCAGCGCTGTAATGGTATAATTTCCACTTGTCAGCTCACCAATATATGCATTAAACTCCTTCACGGCAATGGTGACATCCAGCCCAACTGCTCTCAGATCATTTTGAATCACAGTTGCCAGATTTGAATACCTCTCGGCAACCAAAATCTCTCCCAGATTATAAGGAGTTGTAATACCTGCCTCCGCAAGCAGCGCCTTTGCTTTCTCTGGATCATATGTATACTGGAGCTGGTCATCCCTGTAACCAAAACGCGATTTGGCACAGATATTGGAATTTACCTCTGCCTCGCCATCAAAGCAGACCTGAACCAGATTCTCACGATCAATCGCATAATTGACGGCCTGTCTCACCTTTACATTATCAAAAGGAGCTTTCTCCGTATTCATAGAAATATAAGCAAAGCCAGAGGTGGAAGCCTCCGCGATTGTAATATTCTTATCTGCCTTAAGCTGTGTCATACTTGCGGACTGAATGGATGCAAACTGCACATCTCCTGTCTGCAGAGCGATCGCCATCGTCGATTCATCTGGTATCACCTCAAAGGTAACCTTCTCAATAGCCGCCTTGCCACGATAATACTTATCATATGCCTCTAAGGTTAGATTGCTTCCCATATTTCTGCTGACAAATTTATAAGGACCACTGCCCACTGGCTGATTGACAAAATTCTCGGCTGATTTTTCATAATAAGCTTTAGAGGCGATATGCACCGAGCACACGCCCAGCATAAATGGGGAATATGGGCTTTCCAACTGACAGACCACAGTATATTCATCTGGTGTCTCCACACTCTTAAGTCCTGTCACATACGATCCCTGATATTCAGAAGCCATATACATCTCAAGGGAAAACTTAACATCCGCAGAAGTCAATGGTGTTCCATCATGAAATGTGACATCCTTCCTTAAATGAAATGTGTAGGACATATTGTCACTGCTGATCTCATACGTCTCAGCAATTCTAGGCTCTGGTTCTCCACTTCCATCCTGTTCCATATACATCAAAGGATCGTAGATCTGTCTTAATACATCACTCTCCACACCAGTGGAATAATCTGAGGGATGCAAGGTATCCACATCAGCATCCACCGCTATCACCAACGGCTTAGAACCATTATCACTCATGGATGTACCACTTGGACTATTGTTGTCTGGCGCTGGCGAAGAACAAGCCGCTATCGAACCTACCAGACAAATAGATAATAACAATGCAAGAATCTTTTTCATAACACCCCTCATTTCTGCGCTGACATTGCATATAAAACAAAGAACTATCTGCGCTATTTTTTGTAAAATAAAATGATTCCCTGTAGCAAAATCAAGAAGTTAGCTTAGAAAATTCATATTCTGATATTGCCTTACAAAGCTCAACACCTGCTTCAATATCATTCTTTGATGCCACAGCACTTTGGCTGTGAGGATATCTTGTCACCACCACAATTCCTCCAACTCTCACGCCAAGTCCTGATACATTCATACTAGAAGCGTCTGTCCCGCCTTTGTCAATAACTTCTCTTTGATATTTAATCTTTTTTTCCTCACAGCAGGCAATCATTGCCTCCACTACATCCTCATCGCATACCACAGAAGGATCGGAAAATTTTATAGCAATTCCTTCATCTATGGCATTGCTTCCCTCCAGATCGCATGGATAGTCATGCGCCGGCGTAATATCCACTGCAATTCCAATGTCTGGCTGTATTCTCGCCGCTGCAGGCTTGCTGCCTCTGCAGCCAAGCTCTTCCTGAACACAGAATACATAATAAATATCATTAGGACCACAGCCATTATTTTCTTTTAGTGCCTGCAAAAGCTGATAGCAGCCAATTCGATTATCCAGTGATTTGCTTGCAATGCGATTATTGGCAAGCTCCATGTAAGGACCATAATAGCCGCACACATCACCGACCTTTATGTATTTTTGTGCATCCTCCTTCGAGGTTGCTCCAATATCAATATAGAGCTTGCCTACATCGTTCTTTGCATCCTCAATGGTTCCCACACAGCCAACCACTCCGCTCATTCCATTTCGAAATAAAACTCTGCCATTATAGGCAGAGCCTGCCCAATTCCAACCTAAATTGCATACACGAAGCCTGCCATCCGCCTCAATTTTCTTTACCATAAATCCAATCTCATCCATATGTGCCGCAAACATAATACGTTTTGTATGTGGGCTACCTTTTCCCTTTTTTAAGATAATTAGGTTGCCGATGGCGTCCTTTATTATCTCATCTGCATATGGCGCCGCCTCCGCTTCAATCAGACTGCGGACTTCTTTCTCATAGCCTGCAATTCCCTGAGCCTGCGTCAGCCTGATAAGCAAATCTTCATCCCTCATATACGCTTCACTCCTCTTTGTACATAACCAATGGTACTTTGCTGCTTTAAAGTATTGCTTTGTAAATATAAATTGATAAGATTGTATCATTTTTTTATATATTTTGCAATATGCAAAATGCAAATTTTCAAATACACTTCTGTTTCTCAAATTCTTGTTTCTATTTTCTATTTGACATTTCTTATTTGTGTTGTAAAATATTACATAGTATGATTTTTTTAGAAAATTGTATCTTCTATGATAGATAAGGATGGTTTTTATATGAATTTAAACAAGGCTACCCTCTCCGAGCAGATCTATGAGATCCTGCGAAATGATATTTTAACAAGCAGGTTTTTGCCGGGTGAGAAGCTTACGCTTAAAAGCTTACAAGAAAGATTTGGCGTTAGTTCCACGCCTGTGCGCGACGCGCTGACTCGCCTCTCGGACGAAGGGCTTGCCGTGTACGATTCCAATATTGGTGTTAAGGTAATTCGCCTGAGTGAGGCAGATCTGAGAGAATTGTACCAATTTATGGGCGATCTGGATAGTCTTGCCATTCTTTATGCTGCAAAATATAAGAATCAAGCTATTTTACATAACAAGCTTAAAGAAAATATTGAGAAAACCTCCCTGATCTTTACATGCGACAGGGAGGGACGAACGCTTTCTCAAGAAGAAATTCTTAGTTGGAAAGAGCTTTCTGATAATTTCCATCTGATTTTTTATGATTTTTGTGAAAATAACCGATTGACGCGCGCCGCAAAGCAGCAGCGAAGCCAACTTACTATATATTCTAATCTATACGAGACTGCCTTGCCCTGCCAGCTTGCGATTGAGCGCTTTCATATCAGTATTTATCAAGCGTATCAGGATGGAAATTATGATCTTGCCGCAAAGCAGATGAAGGAACATCTTGAAGAATCCCTTACCTTCGCATTAGATCAAGCATCAGGGACTTTCCATATTCTGTAATGGATTCCTGAAATTACAGGAGCTTATTACAAAATGCTTCGAAATATTTACACAAGAGTGGGACGGATTCTATTATTTTTCTGCCCCACTATGTATATACCATTTTTTCTGCGCTTGAAGCAATTCCCGGAACCTTCCGTCTGCTTCCGCCAATTCACTATATGTCCCCATCTGAACTACTCTTCCCTGATCCATAACCATAATTCGATCCGCTATCTTTGTCAGCCCAATTCTGTGTGTGACAATTAACGCTGTTCTTCCCTCAGCCAATTTTGCAAATTTCTGATATAGCTTTGTTTCCTCCAGCGGATCTATGGCAGAGGTTGGTTCATCTAGGATTATAATACCTCTGTCTCGGTAAATCCCCCGCGTTATGGCTATTCTCTGCCACTGTCCGCCAGATAACTCCGTTCCTCCAAACTCCCGCGACAAAATGGTATCATATCCATCTACATATCTCTCTTGGTTTAATTCCATATCAAATTTTTCCATACATTTATGAAAAGCCGCAGAATCTCGATTTTCTAACGTATAATCACTGATTATAATATTATCCGTGACTGACATTTTATATTTCTGAAATTTTTGAAATACGGCAGACATACCTGCACCCACAATTTCTGGAGCCATTTTACCAATATCTACAGTTCCAATTTTCACAGCTCCACTGCCCGGCGTATAAATCCCCAACAATATTTTGGACAATGTGGTTTTTCCCGATCCATTGTTTCCCACTACAGCTATTGTTTCTCCTTTCTCTATTTGAAAAGAAACATGGTCAAGCGCTGGTTTATCTGCACCGGGATAAGAAAAGGAAATATCCTCCACCGTTATCCTGCCATTAAAATCAATATCTCCCTTTTCTTTACAGGGAAAATTGCCATTAACCAGAGCAACAAAGCTATTGACAATACCCACGCCATCAAAAGGAGCTAAGAAATGACAAGCCGCATCATCGCACATGGCATATAAAAGGGTAATAGAAGAGAGAACCGATGCGTACAGAGCTGCTGAGATCCGTCCTCTCAACAAGGAAACCACCAATAAAACCATCACTCCCCCATATCCCAATACAGCGATAAAAGTTGTCACCAATTCCACCAATTTGATTTTTTTCTGCGCCTGCCATATGTAATCATTAAGTCTCCTCGTATTTTCCAAGAATTTCTTTTTAAAATAACCGCCAATTCCCAGTGTTCTTGTCTCTTTAAAATACTCTGGATCTCCCACACATTTTTTAATGTAAGCATCCATCCTGCGCACAGGCGCAACATTATCTTCCAATTTAAAAATAACATCTGGTCTTATAAACATAGATAAAAAAATTGGCACAAAAATCAGTACAACACATATCGCAAGTATAGCGTCAAACTGCCACAAGTATACTCCCATCAAAACACAATATGGACCATACTGAAATAAAAAACGGAGCATGGGAACCATCAAGGTAAAACAATATTCCGTTCCCTTATAAGCCTTTTCCACAAAATTAAGAAATTCCGTATGCTCAAACCACTCTGGCGGAACCGATTGCATTTTTCTCTCAAGCTTTAAAAGCGCATCTCGGTCAAGCTTTAGTTTTAGTGCTGGAATTACAGAATGTCCTACCCCATTGATAACATGGGACAATATCGTAACCATGCACAACAAACACAAGGAAATAATCACCTGTCTTGAATAGAAATCATTTTTTTCCACAACAGAAAAAAACTGTGTAGTACAATAGGTCATACCAAACGCCAATAGACAATTTGTGACATCCAGAACAATAAAAAGGAGGAAATGTAAGGGATAGGCAAAAAAGCTCTCTCTCACCGTCCACAAAAATAACCGGAAAAATCCATATTTCTTATCCAAAATATATTTCATATTATCCTTCATGATTCATACCACCCTTTCTGGCTGTTATACATGTCAGCATAAAAATCCCCGTTTTGCATCAGCTCCTTATGAGAGCCAAATTCCCTGATCTTCCCGTCATCAATCACAAAAATCACATCAGCAAGCTTCGTTGACCCCAAACGATGGCTAATAAAAATAGTAGTTCTTGCTTCACAGATCTGTCCAAATTCCTCATACAATTTGTTTTCCATAATTGGATCTAATGCAGAGGTTGGCTCATCCAAAATTAATATCGCATTTTTCTTTATCAATGCTCTGGCAAGCGCTATCCTCTGCCACTCGCCGCCCGATACCTCAATCCCACCTTCGGATATTTTTCCCAGAGGTCTGTTCACATCCCCTATTTTCTGAACTAGACTTTCCAATCTACATTTTCTAATTACTTCATCCACCTGATCCTTGGTACAGCTCAGATTTCCAAAAGAAATATTGTCGTACATAGAAACTTGGTATTTTGCAAAATCCTGATACACAATCGCATATATCTTTCTCAGTTCCTCTAAAGAATGCTCCTTTAATTCCTTCTCATTAATCAAGATTTCCCCTTCATAATCTCTATACAATCCTGTCAGCAATTTTATAATTGTAGACTTTCCAGCACCATTCTTCCCCACAAATGCATAATGACACCCTGATGAAAGAACCATAGACAATCCCTTCAATATATAGCTCTCTGTATTTGGATATTTAAACCATACATTCTTAAATTCAATGCTTCTCACAGCCGTTACACCCACAGCATTTCCAGATAATTTCTCCTCTGGCAATTTAAAAAATGCATCCATATCCTTCAGCTTCTTATGATTACTTGTAATCTTTGCTATAGCACCCGCAAACCCCCATGACATTGTTTCCGTCAGAGACATCACCGACGCAAATAGAGACAAAAACAAACCTGTTGTCATATTATGATTAAAATACGAGACTAACAACATGGACGCAATTAAAATAATAAGCAAAGAAGTAACAATACTCCCACCTTCCACATTTATATTTTTTTGTATACATACAGCGATGCTTTTTTTCCGAAACATCTCATAAAATTTTAACATCCGCTCTTCCACAAACGGGCTATATTGAAATAGTGTTCTTTCCTCCACACTATTTCTGTCAGTCAATAAGCCATAAAAATATTCATAATGTCTTTTGTAAGTAGCTTCCTTCTTCTCCATGTCATATTTCTTCTCCCCTGCCTTCACTGCAATCCGCATCAATGGCAATGACACTATCAGAACTAAAGTCCCAGTTATCACAGAAGTTGTCATAATTGCAAAGAATACTGACATAATCTGAGCTGCTATTTTACCTGCATTTAATATTGTCTGATAAATTTTAAAAATAATCTCTCCATCATTTTCTGTTCTTTTTAACAAATCCAAGACCTCTGGATTTTCCACATTATGATACGCGATTGTCTCCATCTTTTCAAGCCGCATCAGACCATATTTTATTCTTAATTTAGCAACTATCCTAAGTGTAATAATATCACTAAAGCTCCTTTCCAGATAAGAATAGCCTTCCACTACCATCACAAGCATAATGGGAAATATCACTTTTGTCATGGCTACTTCATTGGCCAATAAACGAATGGATGCGTTGATAAACTCAGCTATGGCGTATATCTTTATCAAGGGACTGACCATTAAAATAATCATGTTGATAATTGTAAAAGACATCGCCAACGGAGCTGCCAAAAAGCAGAGCTTTATACATGAAATCTCGTTTATTTTTTTTAATTTCATAAGATTCTTTTCCTCATAATAATACTTTCATTTTCCTGTTTTAGAATAGGTCTTAATTTTTTAGTCATTGTTTAGGGCGATCCGCAAAGCCAAAGTATAGTATCCTCCGTCACTGCGCTCCCGCTTAGTGAAAAACGTAGCGGACACTAAACTCGAAATTACCTCGCTGAAGCACCGACGTTTTTCAATAGGTCCCTTGAGGATACTATACTTTGGCTTTGCTACTTTTTTCTATATGACAGATATATTGTTATTTGACACATATAACTACGTTTATACTTTTGCAGATTTATTTGTTAGATTCTTATACTTTATACAAAACATAGTTATCGCTTATTTGTATATAGGAGAATCATGTTCGAGACAGGTCCACCCAGAGAATGGCCTATAGTCCTCTGTCACC
>CAMUFS010000040.1 GCA_947088195.1 uncultured Clostridia bacterium | reverse complement strand
ACTGTCCTTCCAGCACACCGACCGCTTTCTGACATTCCTCTGTCTCATCCTGCAAGTGGGACACTGCTTTCTTGATGTCTGTCACCACACCTTTTATGCTTGACACACTCTCATTCACCGCCTGAACCATACTGCCTATCTCAGTTCTGCTCTTGACAGAAAGACTGCCTGTCAGATTGCCCTGTGCAACCCCCTTCATATAACCATCCACGCGCACAATCGGTTTCGTTATCCTGCCGATCACAATGGACAATACCACAAGAAGTATTATGATTGCTATCACAAAACAAACCGCCGATGCCTGTGCAAGCTGATAGCAATCCTCTAATATCGCACTCTCCGGGATCATCACTAAGAGCTGCCAGCCAAGCTCCTCCACCTGCTGTGCTGTCACAAAACATGCCTTATCATCTAACATATATTTCTCTGACAGACTACCTGATGACAGATCCTGTGCAAGCTCAGGATAAAAATCCGCCAGAAGCCTGCCCTGTTTTTCCTTCTCTGTTGTGCCTATCACTTCTCCCTTGGCATTCAAAAGGATTGCCTGTCCATTCAAAAGCTCCATATTTGACAATACCTGATCAATATCCAAAAGAAATACATCTGCACCTAATACACTAAATCCATCCTTTAACATACAGGATAATGTAACACACACTTTTCCTGTCACACTGTCCACATATGTATTTGTATATTGAATACCAGAAGACTGCGCTGCCACCTGATACCACTCTCTCGAAGAAAGCTCCGTAATCCCTGCTCTCTCTTCTTTAGAGATGCCGGGGTATATTAGATAATCATCCTCATAACCTATATAGATGCCATTGGGAATACTGTCAAAATCATCCTTAACGCTCTCTAAATAAGTACTTCTCGCCGCTTTTGAAGGACGCTCATTCGCATAGCTGACACATACCTTCACACTGTACTCATTCAGCTCCATCCAGCTTTCCAAGCTCACTTTTCCCTCTGACGCCATACTATTCATCCATCTAGTAGCTGACTCATAAAGAAAACGATACGACATAAACAGGCTGACCCCTGATATTATAAACATCGCTATCCCCGCCAGCAGACCAGCTGTCAGAAGCAGTTGATTTTGTATCTTTCCTGTATGTAGCCTGCCTTTTCTGCTCATATACGCCTCCTCCTGCTATTTGGAACATAATCCATCGCATATAAAGTCAGTATAGCATCTTTTATGATAAAAAGAAAGAGTATCCTTTATATTTTTACATTAGTTTACAACTTTTTGAAATTGTACGATTTCCCCCGCCTCCTCACGAATACTTACCCTATCTCATGCATACATTGTAACAACTAATATCTCAGAGGTTTTCTTTTGAAAAGCTATATTGAAGAGCGGGCTGTGGAAATAGCCAATTTTATTATTGACAATAATGCTACTGTGCGCCAGACAGCCAAGCAATACGGCATTAGCAAAAGTACAGTACATAAGGATATGACGGAACGTCTTTATGAGCTAAATCCTTCTCTTGCAGGACAGGTGCGGAAGGTTTTGGATGTCAATAAATCAGAACGACATATCCGCGGCGGTCTGGCTACCAGAGAAAAGTACCTATCCAAACACAAAGAAATGTGATATGATAAAAACAAACAAAGGAAAAGAGGGAAGCTATGTACAATTATAGCCTGTTTCAGTGGATGATGTTTTTCTTCGTTTATTGTTTCTTTGGCTGGTGTATTGAATCCACCATTGTCTCAATAAGCAAGCGTCAACTAGTCAACCGTGGATTTCTGCGGATTCCTATGTTGCCACTCTATGGAACTGGAGCTGTCCTAATTTTATTTCTCACCATTCCAATTCGAGAGAGCATTATAGCAGTCTATCTGGTTGGATTTATCGGGGCCACGATTCTGGAATATTTTACTGGCATGATCATGGAATCTTTGTTTAAGATGAAATATTGGGACTACAGCCATCATAAAATTCAACTTCATGGGCGCATCTGCTTAACCTCCTCCCTCTTTTGGGGAGTTTTGTCTGTTGCTCTCACGGAGTCGATCCATCCACCGATTGAGCGCTGGATACTGAGCCTAAATCAGACCGTTATGTCCGTCGGTGTGTGCATTACTGCCTGTCTTATGTTAGCAGACACCATTATTTCTGCTAGGGCAGCTCTTGATCTCGCCAAAGTTTTGGAACATCTATCTGCCGCGCGGGAGGAGATTGAGCGTCTTGGCTTACAGCTAGACGAGCTTAAGGAAGCAGCACAACAACAGCTTGAGGACATCAAAGAAGGAAAAGACAAGATCAAAGAGCATATAGAAGAGGTCAAAAAACAATTAAGCGAGCTGTCCACAGCACGGGAATCAGAGATCTCCCATCTGGGCTTTTTGAAATCTGAGCTTCTAAAAGGACATCCCACTGCTTACTCAAGAAAATTCAACCTTACTCTGCGGGAATTAAAAGAGCGCATATACAATAAGAAAAAAGGATAGCCTACCAAGCTATCCTTTCACCAAATACAGGGAGTGCATAAAAATAGGTGCCAATATAATATATGTCCTGCATTACTATCACAATTAAACATACATCAATTTCGGGGGGATAGAGGAAGCTCCCCAGAGAGCTTCCTCCAGAGTTATGAAAATGTTAAGTTATCATATCATCTCTTTGATGATATACCTATATCATAATGGATAAATGTGTCTATAGTTTGTCTATTCTCTTAACTAATCATAAAATCCATAAAGAAACTTTTTCCAAAAATAAAATTTCTCTAAATTTCCACTGCCTGCTCTAAAAGAAACTCTAACACTTTATTATAGAGGAGATTATCTCTTATCTGGTCCTCTCCTCCATAATACTCCAAAAGTGCATCTCGCTCCATACCACTCTGGCCCACTGCCTCCTCAATCTCCTGATTCAGCTCCTCATCACTCACGCTGATGCTCTCCTCCTTGGCAATCATCTCCAGAATCATATACTTTGCTGTCTCCTGCTGACCATAGGATTCACAATCCTTATTAAAATCAGCCTCTGACATATTATTTGCCGCAAGCAAAGTGGCAAGATCGATGCCATACATAGCGGCAAGGCTTTGATAATAGCTTTTCATCTCATCTGCGTACTTTGTCACTTCCTGTTGTGGGTACCCCTTAATGGTAGTATTCTTTTGTACTACTTCCCATATTTGATTTAATTTCTGATTATCCTTGGCAAGCTGCAGCTCCTCCTTCACATTCTCTGAATATGCTGCAATAGAGTCAAAAGAAGTATTTGCCGTCACTACCTCCTCGGTGAGCTCTGCACCAACCGCACCACCCTCACCGTCAATCCCTTGAACTGTCACAGTAAAAACCACCGCTTTTCCAGAATAATCTGGATTGGGATCATATGGATTAGGGAAATTCAGATTCAAATCTACGGTTGCTCCCAATTTTACACCGACCAGACCTTCCTCAAAGCCGTCAATATAGCTGTTGGACCCAATCGTCAAAGACTGGTTCTCCGCAGTTCCGCCATCAAAAGCTACCCCGTCCATCGTGCCCACATAATCAATAAGCACCGTGTCACCATTCTCCACAGTATCCCGGAAACGATTTGCAAGCTCCGCGTCAATCTCCTCCTGTGTGACATCCGGCACAGCCGTGATCTCTATACCCTTATACTGTCCCAGAGTTACATACTTATTATAATCCTCTGAATCTGCCTTTTTCCCGCAACCAGCCAACACAAGCAACGCGCACAGAGCCGCTGCCACCATCTTTATCTCTTTTTTCATAAATTATCTCCTCTATCATTTCTATATAGCATATCTGTTACAGATATTTCTTAATTCTTGCAATAAGCTCCTCATACTCTGTATCAGTAAGCGTCTTTCTCGCCGGATTCATCTCAAACACGCCTCCCCATTCATAACCATCTTTATATTTGGGAACCAGATGAAAATGAAGATGATGTCCTGTATCACCATAAGCGCCATAATTGATCTTGTCCGGGTGAAACGCTTCTTGAAGCGCTCTTGAGACCCTTGCGACATCCGCAAAATAGTCATTTCTGTCCTCATCGGATAATTCTGTCATGTCACCAACATGTGTTTTGTGTGCGACAATCACTCTACCTTCATGGCTCTGTTCTTTAAAAAGATATACCTTAGAGGTCTTTAACTCACAAATCTTAATTCCAAATTTCGCGACCAGCTCGCCTTCCATACAATAGGCACAATTTTTATCTACTGTCATATACTTCTCTCCTTATTCTTTTCTTTGTATTATAACCGTTCTTTTCATTTTTTTCAATCTTTTACGAGGATAAAGTCAGCAGCATATGGAAGTGTCTCCACCCAATCACAGAAAATGTGCCACTCCAAAAGCTTATGGTTCTTTCTGGCATAATACATATTGGATGCATTTTCATAATTCATTGTCACTGTGCGCATCTGGTTATAGCTGCTAGGAAGAAGCTGAATTAAATCATACCAATCCCGCTTATCCTTTGTCTCCATATACCGCTGCCGGACCTGTTCTAGATAAGCAATCACTTGTTTCATAAAGGCTTGTGTCTCCTCTGTCATCTGATCACAGCTAAAATCCTCCATCCTAAATTCCCTGCTGTGTATCCTATGCATTGTGCTGGTCGAATTAGCCACAGTTCCCACCTTATAGGTATCAAACTCCTTCCACCAATAGAGTGGTGCCGTGATATCCACAGAGATAAAAATCTGGCGGATAAACTTTCTGTGATCCGTTCCCGCCTTTGCAAGCTTATTTCCAAGCTCCTTATCATTCTCTCCCAAGATAAAATTTCCCTCTTCATCATACGCACTGTCCATCCTCGCCCAGCTATTATGAGGATTCCTTGCTCCGCGAATGGCATTTTCCACATTCATCACAGATGTTCTCTCTAAATGTATCATCTTATCTCTCCTATCTATTTTTTCTACATTATATCATTATACCCGAAGCTTCCATCTGTTACAATGTCGACTTTTATTATATTTTATGATATGCTATACTTTGTGCAAAATATGTTTATATAATCATTTTTGAGAAAGGTCCGCATAGCCAAATCTTTGGGCGGACCTCTCTAAAAAATGACTATACACTTATTTTTTTAAATATAACTTAGTCATTTTATCGTCGTATCGGCGTTACCTGTCGAAATAGTAAACATAGTGCAATAAGGTTTGGTATCGCCATCAGTCCATTGCAGGTATCTGCTATCTCCCAGACAGCTTCCATCTGTATCAGGCATCCGGGTAACAGTGAGGCGAGAAACAGAAAACGGTACCATGGCAGGGATTGTTCTCCAAATAAATAGGAGCAGCATTGAGCACCATAATGGGACCATGCAATTAATGTCGCAAAAGCAAAGATCACAGTGGCAAAGGCGGTAAAATATCCACCTGTGACACCAAATACAGCGGTAAAGGAGCGGGTTGCCAGCACAATTCCGTCTGCAAGACCAGATATGCCAGATGTGTAAAGGCTGACATTATAGACCCCACTTGTGAGGATAACAAGTGCTGTGATTGTACAGACTACCAAAGTGTCAGCAAAGACTTCAAAGATTCCCCACATTCCCTGAGTTGCTGCATCTGGCTCATCGGAAGCGGCATGTGCTAGAACAGAGCTTCCAAGACCTGCTTCATTGGAGAATACACCTCTTGCCACTCCTGTGCGGACCGCCTGAATTATGGTGTAACCGGCTGCTCCGCCAAATGCAGACCGCAGGGAAAGGCATCTGCCAATATCATCCCAATCGCGGCAGGAAGGCGGTTGGCATTTAGCACAATGGCAAGTATGGAGCCTGCCAGATAGAAGATGGACACAAATGGTATTAGCACAGCAGATATTTTTGCAATCCTTGAAAAACCGCCCAACACGGCAAGACCACAGAAGAAAATTAAAAATACGGCACTGATAAAGGGCGGTATCTGAAAAACTTCATAAAGTGCATTGGAGATGGAGTTGCTTTGTGTCATATTGCCCATGCCAAGTGCGGCGAGAGTTCCAAATAGTGCGAAGATAGCGGCAAGTATAGGAGAGTGCAGCCCTTCCTTCATATAGTACATAGGTCCACCGTACCATTCTCCTCTTGCATTTCGATGGCGGTAGCGGTAGCCAAGTACAATCTCAGCGTATTTTGTCATCATGCCAAAGATGGAGGAAATCCACATCCAGAAAATAGCGCCCGGACCCCCGGCGACAAGTGCAGAGGCGACGCCAGCGATATTGCCGATGCCCATGCTTCCGGCAAGTGCAGTGCTCATCGCCTCAAAAGCAGATACTTTTCCTGATGAGCTTTTTTTTCGTTTGCCAAATAGGGAACCGAGAGTGGCGGACAGCCAATATTTCATGTGAAAAAGTGGAAAAAAGTGAAGGTGGACTGTGTAGGATAGCCCGATGGCAAAAAATGCAGCGAGCATCACAGGGCTCCAAAGAAAAGTTTGTAAGCGCTGTATCAAAATAGATTCTCCAGCAGTAGTGTTATTATAATTTTATGTAGAAAAGGGACAAAACAGAACAAAAACGTACAGGCTGAAAAACCTGTACGTTTTTTTGGGTAAAACATCTTAAAAGGGAGGAGAGCAAGCAAAAGCAGTTGCCTGCTCTTTATTATGAAAAAACAAAAAGTTAAAATAAGCGAAATCATTTTGCTTTATTTTATGATTTTATTATATGCGCCAATCGTGAAGAAAACATGTTCATAATGTAAAAGGTTTTTGAATGATATTTGAACGAATTATGAACAAGTTGCAACTCTATCGAGAGTGGTGTATAATGTGATATAGTGACTGGTTATTTTCTATATAGAAAGAGAGGAAGCCTACATCTCATGACAGGAGAGGAACGCAGGAAAGAAATTGTGAAGGTGATTAAAGAAAGTGTTGTCCCTGTTCCCGGCGGCAGGCTGGCGGAGCAATATGAGGTAAGTCGTCAGGTGATTGTTCAGGACATTGCGCTGTTGCGTGCGGCGGGGTATGATATTTTATCCACAAATCGTGGTTATTACATAAAACAGACAAAAAAGAGTACACATGTCTTTAAAGTTAGCCACACGGACGGAGAGATGGAAGATGAATTAAATACCATTGTGGATCTTGGCGGTAAAGTGGTGGATGTATTTATTAATCATAAGGTATATGGAAGGATTCGGGCGGAGTTAGATATTGCGTCCAGAAGACAGGTGAAGGAATTTCTTGAGACAATTCGCAGCGGAAAGTCTAGCCCACTTAAGAATATTACATCCAATTATCATTATCACACGGTGGAAGCAGATAGCGAGAAAACCTTGGAGCTTATTGAGAAGGCACTGGAGGAGAAGCATTATTTGATATAATAAAATGGGGGAAAAGTATGGTTCGAGAATATGAGTGCCCAAATTGCGGTGCGGCAATGGTATTTGACAGCAAGACACAGATGTTGCTTTGTGAGCACTGTGGCACGACAAAGGCAGTTGCACAGGCAGAGGTGACAAGAGAGGAAGATAGGGACATCTCTCATACGGGGGCAGAGGCGAGCTTTAAGCGTTACACCTGTCCAAGCTGTGGAGCGGAGATTTTGACAGATGATCACACTGCGGCAACATTTTGCAGTTTTTGTGGGAATCCTGCATTGATGGAGGACCGCTTAAGTGGGGAGAAGACGCCTGCGCGGATCATTCCATTTAAGATCACAAAGGAACAGGCGCAGAATAGTTATCGTGCATGGTGCAAAAGGGGATTGCTGACGCCCAGAGATTTTACAGTACAGTCCACGATTGAGAAAATCACGGGTATGTACGTACCTTTTTGGCTGTATGATTATTCAGCGAGAGCGAGGCTGAAAGCAAATTGTACGAGGGTTAGCAGAGAGCGGCGGGGAGATATGGAGTACACGCACACCGATCATTATTATGTAAGCCGGGATGTCGGAGATGATTTTATGGGGATTCCGGTGGATGCATCCGAGAAGATGCCAGATGATATTATGGATAAATTGGAGCCATTTGCTTACAATGAGCTTCGAAGCTTTGATATGGGGTATCTGTCAGGATTTTTGGCAGAGAAATACAATTTTGATAGTGAAGAGTTAAAGAAACGCGCAGAAAATCGAGTTCATCAGTATATTTTTAAAGAGGCACGCGATACCATTGTAGGTTATTCAAGTACTATGATCACAGCTCAGGATATTCGGCTTCGCTGTCAGGGAGCGAGCTATGCTATGCTTCCTGTCTGGCTTTTGAATTATCGCTATAAAGGAAAGGATTATCTATTTACACTTAATGGGCAGACAGGAAAGATTGTGGGAAGCCTGCCTATTAGCAAGGGAAAGATGGCAATCTGGTTTGCCGGGGTAACGGCAGCGATGTATCTGATACTTACAGTAATAGGAGGGTTTCTTGTATGAAGCATATGATATCAGCGCTGGCGGTATTTTGTCTGATGCTTTTTATGGCTGTTCCATCCCTTGCTAATGAAGATAAGACAAGGGTGTTTGATTATGCAGATCTTTTGACAGAGGAAGAGGAACAGGCATTAAATGAGCTGTGTCTGGAAAAGGAGGACGCGCTTGAGACAGAATTATATATCTTGACTACCAATAACACGGAAGGGAAAGAGACTGTTGATTACACCGATGATTTCGGAGATAATCACGCCTTTGGATATGATAGAGAATATGGAAATTATATGATTCTCTGTATTGACATGCAAAACCGTATTGTATGGCTGTCCACATCAGGAAAGGCAGAGATTTACTTTACAGAGGCAAGGATTGATGCATTGCTTGATGATCTGTATGCAGATCTGAAAGCGGGAAATTACTATGAAACCTGTTATTCTTATATTCAATCAGGGGAAAAATATCTGAGTGAGGAGCCTGTGGTAAATGATATTACAACAGATCCAGATCGGTATAAGGATACTATATATAAATATGATGAGGAGAGCTCTCCTTATTATATGACATGGTACTTCCGTCTTGCTGTGTCCGCAGCGGTGGGAGCAATTGTAGTGGCTGTTATGAGCTACCGGGCAAAAGCGCATATGACAGTAAATGAGACGACTTATTCTCGAAATGGCGCACAGGTATATGAACATTCCGATTCCTTTATAAGAAGAACAACCTCCTCACGCAGAATAGAAACCAATCATTCATCTGGCGGAGGCGGTGGAGGTGGAGGTGGCCATCACACCAGCAGCGGAGGACACAGCCATGGCGGAGGCGGCCGATCCTTTTAAAAAATATAAAGCGCACAGCGCGGAAAGAGAGAACAGATTATGGAAAATAAAGAGAGAAGGAATCCAATAGTGACAATCGAGATGGAGAATGGAAGCATTATTCGTGCAGAATTATATCCTGAGATTGCCCCTAACACCGTGAACAATTTTATTAGCCTTATAAAAAAAGGATTTTATGATGGCATTATTTTTCATCGTGTGATAAAGAATTTTATGATTCAAGGCGGATGTCCAGATGGTACAGGTACTGGTGGACCGGGCTATGAGATCAAGGGAGAATTTTCGCAAAATGGCTTTCCAAATGATCTAAAACACACAGAGGGCGTACTGTCTATGGCAAGGACTAATATCCCTGATTCGGCAGGTTCTCAGTTTTTTATTATGCATAAGGTATCACCACATCTTGACGGCGCATATGCTGCTTTTGGAAAGGTGACAGAAGGACTTTCTGTGGTTGACTCCATAGCGAACGTGCCAACAGACTATATGGACAGACCGATGGAGGCACAGATGATCAAGTGCATGACAGTTGATACTTTTGGTGAGGAATATCCAGAACCGGAGAAAATAGAGTAAGTGTGGACAACACTTTTGGTGGCAGTAGGGGAAGCGGCATGGGATAAAGAACTGCTTCCATTCCTGCCTCAGATAAAAGAAGAAGGGATTCGTGTAATTAGAACAAATTATTTTTCTCTTGATGGGGAGGATTTTGATCCCCAGAGGAGTCTGCTTTTGACCGATCAGATCCTTGCGGCAGAGAGAGCAGAAAGCCTTGGAATAGCAGTTCTCGCGCTGGAGAGAGAGGGAATGCCACACATTCCTCATGTGCCCTATATTGTAACCAGCATAGAAGGGATTGGAAAAGAGTATCTTGAGATGGTTTATAAGCGGTTTCATGGTAAGCCGCTTATTATTGCCCAGACAGAGCGTCTCTGTATCAGAGAGATTACAAGTGATGAGGCAGAACCTTTTATAAAGCTATGTAATGAAGCATCGTTGGATGTAAAAATGTCTATTTGTGATCCAAAAGAATTTGTGGAGTCATATCGAAAATACCAATATGGATTCTATGGATATGGATTTTTTGCATTGATGGACAGAAAAAGTGAGATATGGATCGGAACAGCAGGAGTAGAACAGAGAGAAGATAAAAAAGGGCCATATCTGGAGCTTGGCTATGCTGTGGTTGAGAAGATGCGCTGCCAAGGCTATGCAAAAGAGGCATGTCTTGCCATATTGGATTATCTGAGGGAAAAACTTGAGTTAGAAGGAAGAGTTCAATGCTTTGTGCCAAAAGGAAATATTGCATCCCAGAGAACGGCACAAAGCATCGGATTATCACAGACCGAAGATATATTTGATAAATTCTATTGCTACGAGAGGATTCTCTGAATTTACAACGATGCCACCGATTGGCTGGCTGGCATAGAGGGTGCCGCTCTCTGCCAGCTTGGACTTGCTTAAATCGAGAGCACAAGGAATCACAGAATTATCCTCTAACTGGGGGTAGCTGATAATATAATCAGAGAGTGCCTGATAAATATCCGAGGGCAGCAGCTCTTCCAGATTGTAAAAATAGCCATCTGTCGCATACTGTGTTACAGTAAATTCATCTCCCATCAGGAAATCAACGGATTTTGAGGCAACCATAGCGCCAATCTTTTGGATTGTCGCATAATTGGTCTGCGGATCTCCGTCTTCATCAATAATGTAGGTACAATCAAAATGCATGGTTTCACTGTTTGGGTCAAGCCCATAATAATCAGAGAACTCTGTTTCCATAGATTCAAGAATCTCGTCCGGCAAAGGATTATTAAAAATAGCACAGTAGAAAATCTGTGTATACTTAATATTATGGTAAATGGTGCCTCCAATAGAAATACAGAAGGCTACCGCGGCTGCGATGCCAAGAATCCAATATCGGTAGTAATCCCAGATATAGCCAGCTTTTTTGGAAAAACCTTCGATCTCATTGAATTTTTTTCGTTCCTCTCTTGCAGCTTGTTTAATAGACATAATGCTTGCTCTCCTTTCGGTTTCTTCTGTGTCAAAATATCTGTACTGTAATTCTATCACAATTTCTATGGCAAACAAAGAAAAAATGCGTGACAAAAATGAAATTTTCATAAAAAAGGCGGGAAATGTTTGATTTCTAATAGTGGCTTCGGTATAATTGGTGTCGTATGCAAAATAAATAAGAAAAATAAAAGGAGATACAGACGTGGGAAAAATATTTGATATGGATAATCCAGTTTTTCGTACAATCGGCAAACTGGTAGATTTGATTTGGCTGAATATTATCTTTATTATAGTTTCACTGCCGGTGGTGACAATCGGTGCCTCTGTCACAGCATTGATGTCCGTCACCATGAAGATGGCAAGAGATAGAGAGGGATATATGTGGGCAGGCTTTTGGAAATCATTTAAGCAAAACTTTAAGCAGTCCACAATAATTTGGATGATTATGATATTGGTAGCAACGGTGCTGGGCACTGATATTTATTTTTTCTACAGCAGTACGGCGGGCTATGCAAAGTTTCTGTTGGCATTTATGCTGGGTATTTCTTTGGTTTGTTTTTGTGTTGCGGTCTATATTTTTCCATTACAGGCACAATTTGAAAACACAATTAAGCAGACAATGAAAAATGCATTGTTGATGGCAATTCGGCATCTGCCATGGACAATCTTAATTGTGGTAATACTTGGTGTGAGTGCAGTGCTGATTTGGCTGTTTATAGGAATTACAATATTCTTCGGTTTTGGACTGACAGCCTTTATACTAGGATTTATATTTAACCATATCTTTGTTCGATATATACCAGAAGATATCAGAAATGATTATTAAAGGATATAGGAACATTGCATATCCTTCATCATCTCGTTTCCACTTATTGAAAAACTTCACTCGGTGGAAGCGGGGTGACGAAGGACGATAGCCAGTTCTCTGAGCGGCCTCTCCTTTTATGGTGTTCCATTAAAGATCTGTGCGATCGGTGAGTCCGGCGAAAGGATCAATGTTTTATTGTTTCCACTTAAAGACAATCTTGCAGCGTCAAGGGCGCGCACAAAGGAATAGAACTCAGTTCTCGACTGATCAGCATAAGCCTGAGAAAGTATTCTCATATATTCCGCCTCGCCTTCTGCGGTGATGCGCTCTGCTTCTGCCTTGGCGGTGGAGAGCATAATACTAATTTCTCTGTCTGTGCCATTACGGATTATCTGTGCTTCAGAATTTCCCTCTGCGCTGAAGGTAGCGGCTATCTTATCACGCTCTGAGATCATGCGTTCATATACAGCAGCCTTATTATCTGATGGCAGATCAAGCTGTTTTGTTTCCACTGTAAGCAATGTAATGCCATATTGATTCATGGTGGTGCCAATATTACTTAAAATGGCATCTGTTAATTCCCCATCTCTGCCACTGATTACATCATTTTGTGACATGCTGCTGATCACATTTTTAATCGCATTATAAACAACGGTGTCAATTCGGTTCTCCGCGTTGCTGATGGAGGAATTTAATGTCTGTGAGAATAATAGTGGATCATGAATTTTCCACAGCACATAACTGTCTGTGATCATAGTTTTTTTATCCATAGTGATAACATCAGAGGATGCCAGATCATAAATTAAAATTTGTTTAGGCAGAGTATCCGCTCTCTGGATAAAGGGCACCATAAAACTGATGCCAGGTTCTGTGATAACTCTATCAACTTTTCCAAATTCACGGATCAATTTATATTCATCTTCCTGTGTGATTACAACTGAGGTAGATAAAACAAATGCAGCGATTATAACAAGTACGGCAAAAATAGATATTATTTTTTTCATAAGCACCTCTTTCTTTTCCTAATTCAATCCTTCCTGCACAGTGGAGCTGGCTGGACTGTTGCCAGTGGCGAAGGGCTCCAGAGGAAGTATGGTGTCTACAGCATTGTCTGTGCCATTGATAATGACTTTGAGAGAGGGAAGAATATCCTCCATCGCCTCATAGAACATTCGCTGCTTGGTGACTACAGGATTTTTGATATATTCCTGATACATAGCATTAAATCGTGCCACTTGTCCGTTGGCTTCATTGATGCGCTGTTCTTTGGCAGCTTGTGCATTTTGAAGAATTTGATCTACCTGTGCTTCTGCCTCAGGAATTTTTTCATTCCTATATTTGTTGGCATTGTTGATGGAGGTTTCTTTTCCTTGTTTGGCAGTTTCCACTGCTTTAAATGCTTCCATAACCTCAGCGGTGGGCGGCTCAGAATCCTGAATGGTAATATTGACAAGCTGGATTCCAATATCGTGAAGCTCAAGCTGTGAGATAATCCGTTCCCGTATGACAGCTTGAATTTCATTTTTTCCGGTGGTTAGGACACTGTCTACGTCGTAGCTGCCAATTACAGTACGTATGCAGCTTTGAGCTATATTTTTCAGAATTACGATTGGCTCCTCGGAAGCATAAAGTGTCTTGACGGGATCAGAGACCTTATATTCCACAAAGAAATCTACATTGACAAAATTATAGTCGGAGGTGATCATCAAAGATTCCGCTTCATTGGAAGTGTTACCGGAGTCATAGCCAAGGGAAAAGCCTTGAATGGTAGTGTTTACCTTTCTGACATTTTGAATAAATGGAATTTTAAAATGTAGTCCGGGATCGGTTACGGCACTGGCAACGCCGAAGGTGGTCAAGACGGCCTGTTCTTGTTCTCGAATGGTGTAGACGGAATTTAAAACAAGAAAAAAGGCGAAAATAATCACAATAATTGGAAGAAGAAAACGCCGGAGTATTTTTTTACCCATATAAGCCTCATTTCTGCGCTGTCTAGTTTTATTACAGAGCCCACAAGGACAGCGCTGCTCACAGGCTTTGTGTTACTTATACTTTATACAAAACATCTTTGTAGGTTATTTGTGATTGTGGGGTGGTGAATCATATTCTAGAAGGGTCCGCCCAGA